>NZ_JAMYVQ010000009.1:0-225782 GCF_040324155.1 Mesorhizobium sp. M0011
CGTCAAACCCCAGCCAATCCGGCCTCAAACCCGAGCCGCAAGGCACCCCACATTGGCCTGACCCTCCCTCCTTGCCCCTATAACTTAATAACGCAACGGGCCCCACAAGGGGGAGGGAGACTTCCGTTGGCGCCGACCCAGGCTAGTCGCCTGTCTTTTCGGCGCCAAAGAAAGAACAATTCAGGCACGCGACAGCGTTCCCTCCCCCTTGTGGGGAGGGTTAGGGTGGGGGTCCTCTTCGAAAGAATCCATATGCGATGTGGGAGGGTGAGAACTGATGCAAAATGCCTGTCGCGGTGCTTGCGCAAGTGCCGCCGAACAGGCCAGTTTGCGCCTGCAGAATCGGTGAGAGCGCGATGACCATCCAGACCATCAAGGCCCGAGGCATTTCGGTTTCGCTCGACCTCACGGTCGGCCATATCGCCGGCATGGTCGTCGAGGGTGGCGGACGGCAGTTGAAGCCGCTGCACCGCGCGCCCTGGGTTGATGCGAATGAGACGCTGCCGGACAATTTGCCGGAAGGTACGGTTCGGCTGTCCGGCGATTTTCTCTGCGCGCCGTTTTCGCGCAGCGATGTCGAGGAAGCGCCGCTGCATGGCTGGCCGGCCAACAGCGCCTGGGACATCGCCGAAAGTGCCGCGACGGATGATGGCTGGCGCGCGGTCTACCGCCTGCGGCACAAGGTGATGGGTGCCAGCGTCGACAAGATCCTGACGCTGCGCGACGGCCATCCCTTCCTCTACCAGGAGCATGCGTTTTCCGGCGGCCATGGTGCCATCTCGGTCGCGCATCACCCGATGACGGCGATGACGGGCGGCGGCAGGCTGGCCTTTTCGCCGAAGCGGTTTGCGGCGACGCTGGACGACCCGCTGGAGCCGGATCCCGCGCGCGGCCGCTTCCTGCTGGCCTATCCGGCACGATCCGCCGATCTCAGCCAATTCCCCGCCGCCGGCGGCGGTACGCTCGACCTGACGGAATACCGCATGGACGACCGCCGCGAGGATTTCCTCACGCTGGTCGAGGCGGATCATGGCGGGCCGGGCTGGACCGCGCTTGCACGAGAGGCCGAAGACGATCTGGTGCTGGTGCTGAAGAACCCGGCCGAACTGCCGATCACCATGCTGTGGCTCAGTAATGGCGGGCGCGACTACGCGCCCTGGAGCGGTCGCCACCTGGGCGTGCTCGGCATCGAGGATGGCCGCGCCGCCGTCGGCCATGCCGCCTCGATCGGCGACAACTGGCTGAAGCGCGAAGGGGTCGCGACCGCCTTTGCACTGGGCGAAGGCCAAAGCGTGTCCTTTCGCCATGTCATCGGCGCCATTCCGCTGGCCGGCGGCGAGCCGCCACAGGCGATCACGACGGCGGATGGCCGCATACGACTGGTGACGGGTGGCGCGACGCGGGAGGTTCCCTTCGACAGCGATTTCCTGCGCATTGGCCAGCCTGCGCCCGCTTGATGGGATTGCGCGGCCGCAGGGTTTGAAATTTCCGTGAACTGCCGCCAAGATGTGGCCGAAATCATCATGCGGAACATGGTGGATTTCAAGCTCCTGCCAGAGAGGCTCTCATGTCCGAAATCGCCCATCTCGCCGCCACCATCTTCAAGCGTGCCGGCAAGGCAAACCGCTTCATCGTGGCCATTGCCGGGCCACCAGGCTCCGGCAAGTCGACGCTGTCGGCGCGGCTGCATGAACTGCTGCCCGAAGGTGCTTCGGAAGTCGTGCCGATGGATGGCTTCCACTATGACGACGCCGTGCTCGAGCGGCGCGGCTTGCGCACCCGAAAGGGTGCGCCGGAAACCTTTGACTTTGCCGGTTTCGAAACCTTGCTGAAGCGTATCCGGGCCGGCGAAGCCGATATCGCCATCCCGGTCTTCGACCGCAGCATGGAGCTGTCGCGCGCCGCCGCCTCGATCGTCGCCACGGAAACCAAGTTCATCCTGGTCGAGGGCAATTACCTGCTGCTCGACGAAGAGCCGTGGTCGCGGCTGGCGGCGCTGTTCGATTTCTCGATCTTCGTCGACGTGCCGCGCAACGAACTCGAGCGCCGCCTGATGGAGCGCTGGCACGGACATGGCCGCTCCGACGAAGATGCGCGCGCCTGGATCGCGTCCAACGACCTGCCCAACATCGAACGCGTGCTCGCGCGGCGCCGGGCTGCCGATCTGGTGATCGGCCTTTCCGCTTGATTCGACGGATTGCGCAAGGGGAACCTTAAGACTTTCAGGCCGTTATCCCGACACGGCAATTATGCCAAAAGAGGGATTCGGTCCACTGGCAATCAAGGCAAGAAAGCCCGCGCCCGCCAAGGGCAAGGCGACCCAATCCAAGGCCGGCGCCGGCCCGGCGATGACAGCCCGTTCGAAGGACGCCAAGCCGGCCTTCGGCAAGGCAGCGCCGAAGAAAGTGGTGCCGACCGCAGCGAAAGCCGCGCCGAAAGCCGCAAAGCCGAAGAAGCCCGCAAGCTCCAGCGACTCCGTGAGCGGCAGCGCGATGCGCACGGCCAAGGCGACGGCCAACGTCGCTGCCGGCGCGGTCATGGTCGCCGCCCGAGGTGCTGCGTCGCTCGCTGCTTCCGTCATGGGCAAAGGCGGTTCGAAAGCCAAAGCGAAGGCAAAATAGCCGCGCTTCGGAGGCTGGTTCGGCTATCCCTTGGCGGGGATGGTCAGGCCTTTCTGCACCGCCGGCCGCGCCAGGCCGCGCTCCAGCCATGGCGAGACATTGACGAAATCGTCAAAGCCGACGAGTTCGCGGGCTTCGTAGAAGCCGATCAGGTTGCGCACCCAGCCGAGCAGCGAGATGTCGGCGATGGTGTAGTCATTGCCCATGATCCACTTGCGCCCCTTCAGCCGGCCGTCGAGCACGCCGAGCAGTCGCTTTGACTCGTCACGATAGCGCTCCAGAGGGCGTTTGTCGGCGATCTCGCGACCGGCGAATTTGTGGAAGAAGCCGACCTGGCCGAACATCGGCCCGACCGAGGCCATCTGGAAGAACACCCACTGGATGGTCTCGTAGCGGCGCGCAGCATCGATGGGCATGAGCAGGCCGGTCTTTTCAGCGAGGTAGAGCAGGATGGCGCCGGATTCGAACAGGCCGATCGGCTTGCCGTCCGGACCGTTCGGATCGATGATCGCCGGTATCTTGCCGTTGGGGTTGAGCGACAGGAATTCCGGTGTCCAGCTTTCGTTCTGGCCGATGTTGACCCAATGCGGCTCGTAAGGCAGGCCGAGTTCCTCCAGGGCGATCGAAATCTTCACGCCGTTCGGCGTTGTCGCCGAATAGAGCTGGAGCTGATCCGGACGCTTGGCCGGCCAACGCGTTGCGATCGGAAAGGCGGACAGGTCGGCCATGGAAACTCCTGAATGAGGATTCGCGCCAAGCGGCGCGGTTTTGGCGGGTCGGCCAAGGATTAGACGCGGCGCACGGCACGATCAATGGCGTGCAAGGGTTTCGTTGCGCGCGAACAGTCAACGGAACGGCCTGCTTGGGGCAGATCGCGCGCCCGGCCTTTGCGTTCAGACGGCCTTGAAGGCCAGCACGGCATTGGTGCCGCCGAACGCGAAGCCGTTGCTGATCGCGGCGCGCACCTTGCGCTCGCGCGGCACATTCGGCGTGACGTCGAGGTCGCAATCGGGATCGGCCTCACGAAAATTGGCCGTCGGCGGCACGATGCCTTCGCGGATCGCCATCACGCAGGCGATCATCTCCAGCGCACCCGATGCGCCCAGGCAATGGGCGTGCATCGACTTGGTCGACGACACCGAAAGCTTGTAGGCATGGTCGCCGAAGACGCGCTTGATCGCTGCCGTCTCGATCTGGTCGTTGGCCTTGGTGCCGGTGCCATGGGCATTGAGGTAGTCGACATCCTCGGGATTGAAGCCGGCATCGGCTAGGCAGGCGCGCATGGCCGCCGTCGGCCCTTCGACGGTCGGAGCGACAATGTCGGAGGCGTCGGCGGAGAGGCCGGCGCCGGCGACCTCGGCAAGGATGGTGGCGCCGCGCGCCATGGCATGCTCATACGTCTCCAGGACCGCCATGCCGGCGCCCTCGCCGAGCGACAGTCCCTGGCGGTCGGCCGAGAATGGCCGGCAGGTGTCGGGCGCCAGCACGCGCAATGCTTCCCAGCCCTTCAGGATGCCCCAGACCAGCGGCGCATCGGTGCCGCCGGCGACCATCACGTCGGCGCGGCCAAGCCTGATCTGGTCGACGGCCGAGGCGATGGCGTGGTTGGATGAGGAGCAGGCCGAGGTGACACCGAAGACCGGGCCGCGCAGGCCCAGACTCATGCTGACGTGGCCGGAGGCCGCGCTTGGCATAACCTTTGGCACGGTGAAGATACCGGCGCGGTTCTTGCCCTCGACCAGGATGGCACGATAGCTCTCTTCGATCGCCTCCCAGCCGCAGACGCCGACGCCGACGACGGTGCCCATCCGATAGGTGGTGGCTTCATTCGAAGTCAGGCCGGCCTGCTGCATGGCTTCCCTGGCTGCGATCGTCGCCAGCAGGCTGAAGCGGTCCATCGACACGGTCTGCTTGCGGTCGATGCCGTGATCGGGAAGCGCCTTGATTTCGCAGCCGACCTTGACCTTCAAATCATGCAGTTGGGGACTTGTGATCTGGCCGATGGCCGAGCGGCCGGCGCGCATCTCGTTCCAGATCGCGGGCGCGCTGGTGCCGAGCCCGCAAATGCCGCCCATGCCGGTGATGACAACGCGCTGCCGCATTCAGTTCAGGCTTTTTTCGCGATCAGCGCGCGCACAGCTTCGACCATGTCGCCGACATTCTTCAGATTGCTCCAGGCGTCGACCGTGTTCATCTCGATCTCGATGCCATACTCTTCCTCAAGATCGAAGATAATCTCCGTCAGCTCGAGCGAATGGATGCCAAGCGAGGTCAATTCGGTGGTGGTGGTGATTTCTTCGCCGCCCGGCTCGGCATGAGCCTTGATCTTCGCGATGATATCCGTTGCCAGCTGGTCGGCCATTCGGTTCCTTCCCCACTATCTCGACGTTTCCCGACGCCAACTGAGCAGCGCCCCTTTTTCTCCTGGTATCAAGCCGCCGTCGTCGTTTAATACCCCCGCCAAGCGCAGCATGACCGTACCAAGGTGGTTCCCTCTATAGAAACCGAAACGTTGTCAAGCAACAAGCTATATCGAACTCCATATCGACAAAGCCGCCGGAGTGCTTAACGTGCAGGCATGGATATGGGCGAACATGGCGGGATTTCGACGCAGCGCGTTGCGGGCGTCGCGCGGCTTTCCTGCGCGCTCCGTGAGGGCCGCACGCGCCTGCGGCGCCTCTATCAGGACGGCGCCGCCAAGATAAGAATGCCGGCCGTCTCGGCCGATCCGCTCGAAGCGGTGCTGATCAACACCGCCGGCGGGATGACCGGCGGCGACCGTATCGCCTGGGACGTGGATGTCGGCGCGGCCGCTTCGGCATCGATCACCACGCAGGCCTGCGAGAAGATCTACCGGGCGGCATCCGACCGTGCCGAAGTGCGGGTCAATTTGTCGGTCGGGGAAAACGGCCGCATCGCCTGGCTGCCGCAGGAAACCATCGTCTTCGACCGGGCGGCCTTTGCCCGCACGCTCGACGTCGAGCTTGCCGTCGGCGCCGAGGCGCTGGTGCTGGAAGCCGCCGTCTTCGGTCGCCTGGCTATGGGCGAGCGCGCCACGCAGGGCAACTTCCATGACCGCTGGCGCGTGCGCCAGGATGGCGCCCTCATTCATGCCGAGGATTTCCGCATCGGACCCGATATCGCCGCCAGGCTCGACCGCCCGGCCGTTGCCGGCGGCGCGATCGCGGTGGCGACGCTGCTTCTGGTGTCGCCGCGCGCCGAGGCCCTGCTCGACCAGGTTCTGGAGATCGTCGGCGACCAAGGCAGCGCCAGCGCCTGGTGCGTGAAGAAATCTGGCAAGCTTCTTGCGAGGCTCTACGCCGGGGACGGCTACCGGCTGCGCCAGCGGCTGGTTCCACTCGTCGAATTGCTCAACGGAAGGGCGGGGTTGCCCAAATTATGGTCACTATAGGCCTGTCTCTACCAATCCAGGGAAACGCATGAACCTGACGCCGAGGGAAAAGGACAAGCTGCTGATCGCCATGGCGGCGATCGTGGCGCGCAAGCGGCTCGAACGCGGCGTCAAGCTCAACCATCCAGAAGCGATCGCGCTGATCACCGACTTCGTCGTCGAAGGCGCCCGCGACGGCCGTCCGGTCGCCGAACTGATGGAAGCCGGCGCTCATGTCGTCAGCCGCGCGCAAGTCATGGAAGGCATCGCCGAGATGATCCATGACGTGCAGGTCGAGGCGACTTTTCCCGACGGCACCAAGCTGGTGACCGTGCACGAACCGATCCGTTGAGGAGGACAGGATGCTGGAGCTGCGTCCCAACTGCGAATGCTGCGACAAGGACCTGCCGCCCGAGGCGACGGATGCGCTGATCTGCACCTTCGAGTGCACCTTTTGCGCCGGATGCGTGGAACAGGTGTTGGGCGGCATCTGCCCCAATTGCGGTGGTGGTTTTTCGGCGCGGCCGATCCGCCCGGCAGCGATGCTGAAGAAATACCCGGCGTCGAGTAAACGCGTTCTCAAGGCCGAAGGCTGCGGCCCCCGCAAGGCGGCGTAAACACCAGACCGAGCAAAACGAAAGGCAATAGAATGATCCCTGCCAAACGCCTCTCCCTGTCGGCGATCCTGCTGCTGGCCGCTGCCATGCCGGCCTATGCCCATGTCGGCATCGGCACGGCCTCCTCCTTCACGGCCGGCTTCATGCACCCGCTTTCCGGGCTCGATCACATGACGGTGATGATCGCGGTCGGACTGTGGGCAGCGATCAAGGGCGGCAAGGCGGTTCTTGCCTGGCCGGCGGCCTTTGTCGGTGTCATGCTGGTCGGCGGCGCGCTGGGCATTTTGCATATGCCGCTGCCCTTCGTCGAACCCGGCATACTGGCCTCAATCGTGGCGCTCGGGCTGCTGGTGGCGCTGGCGGTCGATCTGCCGGTCTCGGCCGGCGTCGCCATCATCGGCCTGTTCGCGCTGTTCCACGGCCACGCGCATGGCACCGAGGTGCCGGAGAATGCCGGCGGGCTTGAATACATGGCCGGCTTTGCCATCGCCACGCTGTTGCTGCATGCCACCGGCATCGCCGCCGGTCTCGGTCTCGGCATCCGGTTCCGCGGCTTGGCCCGTACTGCCGGTGCCGCCTGCGCGGCGATCGGCATCGGCCTCGCCTTCGGCATCGTGTGAGGGTGACCATGATCCCCGGTGAGATCATCACGGTGGACGGCGACATCGAGCTCAACAAGGGCCTGCCGACCGTCACCCTGAAAGTCGCCAACAGCGGCGACCGGCCGATCCAGGTCGGCAGCCACTACCATTTCTTCGAGACCAATGAGGGGCTGAAATTCGACCGCGAGCGTGCCAGGGGCATGCGTCTCGACATTGCCGCGGGCACGGCCATGCGCTTCGAGCCAGGGCAAGAGCGCGACGTGACGCTGGTGCCGCTCGGCGGCAAGCGCGAGGTCTACGGATTTCAGCAGAAGGTGATGGGCAAGCTGTGAGATCTCCCGGCGCGCTCAGCTCAGTTCGATGGCTTGGCCGCGGCGTAGATGACGATCTTTCCGGGATTGTCGAATTCAACGGCGAGGACATCCTGCGCCTGCACGCGCCGCGATTCGATGGCGTTGAACAGCAGCGCGTTGGCCTCGATCTCCTTGCGCAGCTCCGTGATGTCGTCTTGATGCTGCTTGACCTTGCTTTCGATCTCCGGCGGCGGGCCGCCTTCGCTGCGCGCGGCGTCGGTGAGGAACACGATGTCGACCTTGTCGAGCTTGGACGTCTTGCGCACCGTACCGATGTTTTCACGCGTGCGGTCGATCGCCGTGTTGACGCTGCGGGCTTCGGCGGTGGCCTTGGCCTCTTCCTGCTTGACCTGCGAGCCGACGATGCGGTTGACGGTCTCCGTGCTTTCCAGCCCTTGCGCTTTCAAACCGGCAACAGAACCTGCCGCCGCCAGGAACGCCGTGGCGGCGACTGCCTGCATTCTGGTCGAGAAAGAAGTGATCGCCATCGCTCGCTCCTGAGAGAAGTCGTTTCGGGGCGCGGGTTAGCGCGAAAAGAACAAAACGAATCCCGCCCGGCGAAGGTTCCTTTCCCGATGCGGCCGGCAGGCCGGATGCCGGCCCGCCGTGCCGTCTCGTCAGCTCGCCTTCTTGGTGATCAGGGTCAGTGCGCCATTGGGTTCCATGCTGGCGGCGACGACTTGCGCCGAACTGAGCCCCTTGGCTTCCAGCGCCGACTTCACCTTGGGCGTGGCGTCGATCGAGCTGCGCAGTTTCTTCAGGCCGTCATCGCCACGCTGGGCGATCACCTGGTTGACCTGCGTCTGGGTGTCCTTCGGCAGCTCGGTGATGTCGACGATGTTGACGCTCTGGATCGTCGGCACCGCAGGCTGAGCCTGGGGCGTGGCTGGAGCAGGCGTTGCCGGCGCCGGAGCGGGCTGTGGCGCGGGTTGCTGCTGGGCACCCGCGGCGCCCGCCAGCATCAGGCTGGCAGCAGCGGCAAGAATTATTGTTTTGCGCATGGATTTTCCTTTCCATCGATTGGCAAACGGTCGGTCTGGGGTGACCCCCTAACCTCAACCGCCAAATGGGATCAGAAGGTGTCGCCCAGCGGGTCATTGCGTGACCATAGGATGGCAGCAATGTGCAGCCGCGCTTCAATCCCACCGCATTTCGGCAAACCGCATTTCAGGAGCAATCGCTGATGGCCAGAATTACCCGCGCCGCCTATGCGCAGATGTATGGCCCGACGGTCGGCGACAGAGTGCGCCTTGCCGACACCGAACTGTTCATCGAGGTCGAGAAGGATCTCACCATCCATGGCGAAGAGGTGAAATTCGGCGGCGGCAAGGTGATCCGCGACGGCATGGGCCAGAGCCAGGTTTCCAGGGCGCAAGGCGCCGTCGATACCGTGATCACCAACGCGCTGGTGATCGATGCCAGCGCAGGCATCTTCAAGGCCGACATCGGCCTCAGGGACGGGCGCATCACGGCCATCGGCAAGGCCGGCAATCCGGACACGCAGGATGGCGTCACCATCATCATTGGTCCCGGCACCGAGATCATCGCCGGCGAGGGCAAGATCCTGACCGCAGGCGGCTTCGATGCGCATATCCACTTCATCTGCCCGCAGCAGATCGAAGAGGCGCTGATGTCAGGCATCACCACCATGCTCGGCGGCGGCACCGGTCCGGCGCACGGCACGCTGGCCACCACCTGTACGCCGGGGCCATGGCACATGGCCCGCATGATCCAGTCCTTCGATGCCTTCCCGATGAACATCGGCCTGTCGGGCAAGGGCAATGCCTCGCTGCCCGCAGCCCTCGAGGAAATGGTGCTGGGCGGCGCTTGCTCGCTGAAGCTGCACGAGGACTGGGGCACGACGCCGGCGGCGATAGACTGCTGCCTGTCGGTCGCCGACGACTACGACGTGCAGGTGATGATCCACACCGACACGCTGAACGAGTCCGGCTTTGTCGAGAACACGGTCGCTGCCATCAAAGGCCGCACCATCCATGCCTTCCACACAGAAGGCGCCGGCGGCGGCCACGCGCCCGACATCATCAAGGTCTGCGGCCTGCCCAACGTCATCCCGTCCTCGACCAACCCGACGCGGCCCTACACGGTCAACACTCTGGCCGAGCATCTCGACATGCTGATGGTCTGCCATCATCTGTCGCCGTCGATCCCCGAAGACATCGCCTTTGCCGAAAGCCGCATCCGCAAGGAAACCATCGCGGCCGAAGACATTTTGCACGATATCGGTGCCTTCTCGATCATCTCGTCGGACAGCCAGGCCATGGGCCGCGTCGGCGAAGTGGCGATCCGCACCTGGCAGACCGCCGACAAGATGAAGCGCCAGCGCGGCTCGCTGCCGCAGGAGACCGGCAACAACGACAATTTCCGCGTCCGCCGCTACATCGCCAAATACACGATCAACCCGGCCATCGCGCATGGGCTGTCCAGGGATATCGGCTCGATCGCGGTGGGCAAACGCGCCGACCTGGTGCTGTGGAACCCGGCCTTCTTCGGCGTCAAGCCGGACATGGTGCTGATCGGCGGCATGATCGCCGCAGCACCCATGGGCGACCCCAACGCCTCGATCCCGACGCCGCAGCCAATGCACTACCGGCCGATGTTCGGCGCCTATGGCAAGGCCAGGACCAACTCGTCGGTGACCTTCGTTTCGAAAGCCGCGCTCGAATCAGGCCTGCACGGCAGGCTCGGCGTCGACAAGCAGTTCGTCGCCGTCGAAAACACCCGCGGCGGCATCGGCAAGCATTCGATGGTGCTCAACGACGCCACGCCGCATGTCGAGGTCGACCCGGAAACCTATGAGGTGCGTGCCGACGGTGAATTGCTCACCTGCGAACCGGCGACGGTGCTGCCGATGGCGCAGAGGTATTTTCTGTTTTGATGCCAATCTGTCGACCGAGACTCGTGAATTTGGTCAAATGTGCCTGAGGAGACGCGCTTCTCACCCGTGCGCCCGGAAAAGCGCACGCACTTTGTCAGCTGTCCACACAAAACCGTACACGGTTTGTCAACACCGAGATCGAGAACGTGTCGTTGGATGGCCTTGATCGACCTGCATTCTCTGCTTCCAACTTGGAAATCTGGCGCCTTTGGCGCAATATAAGCTGCATGAACAAGATTTTTCGCAAACAGCAATTGACGTCCTATGAGGCCGATTATGCTCAATGGTGCGCCGAACAGGGCGCGCTGTTGCGCGAAGGTCGTCTGTCCGACCTCGACCGTGAGAACCTTGCCGAGGAGATCGAGAGTTTGGGGCGGAGTGACAAACGAGAGATAGAGAGCAGATTGGGTACTTTGCTCCTACACCTGCTTAAATGGCAGTTTCAGGCAGAGAGGCGCAAAACAGGCTGGCTGTTGACGATCCGCGAACAGCGGCACCAGATTAAGAAGTTGATCAACGAAAGCCCGAGCCTGAAGGCCTATCCACGCAAGCAACTCGCTAGCGAGTTCGAATTTGCAAGATTGAAAGCGGCTGACGAGACGGGCTTACCCGAGAAGGATTTTCCGGCCGATTGCCCTTATCCGATTGGAGACGTGCTGGATCGGGATTTTTTCCCCGGCGCTCCGTGGTCGTCGGACCAGCTTGTTCGCGAATGAAATGTCCCTTCTAGCGCGATGCGTTGCTTAGCCTCGTTGCGTCTGGAGCCTCGTTGATCGCCGATGGAACAGCAGATCGCTTCCGCCCACGACATCTTCCCGCATATCCGCATCGTCATGGGCATGGTGATCGGGCTTGGCGTCGCCCGCCTGCTGTCGGGGGTGGCGCGGATCGTCCAGCATCCCGGCCAATACAAGCTCTATCCCGTGCATCTGGCCTGGGTCGTCTCGGTGCTCCTGATGCTGGTGCATTTCTGGTGGTGGGAGTTCGGCCTCTACGCGATCGAAACCTGGACCTTCGGCAAATATTTGTTCATCATCTTCTACGCGATCACGCTGTTCCTGCTGTGCGCGCTTTTGTTTCCCGATTCGATGCTGGACTACACCAGCTACGAGGATTTCTTCTATTCGCGCCGGGCGTGGTTCTTCGGCCTGCTGGCGGCGACCTATATGCTCGACGTGGTCGACACGCTGCTGAAGGGGCCGGAGCATTTCGCCCGCTTCGGCAGCGAGTACCTGTTCCGCACGCCGGTCTTCGTCGCGCTTTGCATCATCGCGATCCTGGTGCGCGACCGCCGCTTCCATATCGCCTTCGTGACGGCGGCGCTCATCTATCAGATATCGTTCATCCTGCGGCTCTTCGACACCATCGTCTGAACGAACGCGATGGTCTAGCTTGTTGGGGAAAGGCAGGGTTCGACATGTACAAGGCCGTTGGATCGCGCGGATCCCGGGTCAGCCGCGTTCTCTGGATGCTCGAGGAGCTCGGGCAGCCTTATGAATTCGTCGAGGTCAGGCTGCGCTCACCGGAAGCCTATGCGCTCAACCCATCGGGCAAGGTGCCGATCCTCATCGACGGCGAGCTGACGGTGACGGATTCGGCGGCGATCTGCGTTTATCTCGCCGACAAGCACGCCGACAAAGGCATGGGCGCCAATCCTGGCGTCGCCGGCCGTGCCGAGATGGATTCCTGGATGCATTTTGCCCAGAGCGAGTTCGAGGCGCCGCTGTGGAACAAATTGCGCCACCGCTTTCTGCTGCCGAAGGACGTACGCGTCGATGTCGGTCCTGCGGCGGCCTACGATTTTGCCTCGGAACTGCAGGCGCTAGGGCGGCGGCTGGGCAACAGGCCGTTTGCTCTCGGCGAGCGGTTTTCAGCCGTCGACGTGCTGCTCGGCGACATGGGTGGGTGGGCGCGTGCTGGCCGGTTTGAGATCGAGTCCGAACGCGTCAATGCCTATTTCGACCGCGTGCTGGCGCGGCCTGCGCGTGTGCGGGCACAAGCAAATGGAGGATCCATGAAATGAAGCTCAACCTCAACACCGACTTCACCAAATTCCCGCGCGCCATCTCAGTGCAGTCCGCCGGCCATGCCGGAACCACCCTACCGTCCGGCCGGGCCATTCTCGCCCATGACGAGCGGCATCTGCGCCGCCGTGCCATCGAGCTTACCGACGGCAGCAAGGTGCTGGTCGACCTGCCCGAACCCGTCGCCTTGAACGATGGCGACCGGCTGGTCCTGGAGGATGGCGGCCATATCGAGATCGTCGCGGCGCCGGAAGAGGTCTATGACATCCGCACCCGCGACGGCGTGCATCTGGCCGAACTCGCCTGGCATATCGGCAACCGCCATCTCGCGGCGAGCATCGAGGCCGGTCGCATCCTCATCCTGCGCGACCATGTCATCAAGGCGATGCTGGAGGGGCTCGGCGCCACGGTGACCGACGTTTCCGAACCGTTCAGGCCGGTGCGCGGCGCTTATTCCGGCCATAGTGGGCAAAACCATGATCACGGCCATGCACATGCCGAGGCGCATGCGCACAGCCATACGGAAACGCATTCGCACTCGCACAGCGAATCTCATTCCCACTCACACGCCGGCCGCCACCACGACCATGACTGACCAGCCTTCGAACATCGCCCTGCTGCGGCTGATGGCGTGGCTGTCGCCTTCCTTTCCGGTCGGCGGCTTTTCCTACAGCCATGGTCTCGAGCGCGCGGTGCATGACGGGCTGATTGTCGATGCAGAAAACCTCGCCGACTGGCTGGAAACGCTGGTCGAGATGGGCTCGGGCTGGAACGATGCCGTGCTGTTCGCCGAGAGCTGGCGCCGGGCACGCGGCACCGGTGATCTCGATGAAGTGGCGGCACTCGCCGAGGCGCTGGCCGGCTCGCGCGAACGCCACACCGAAACCATGCTGCAAGGTGCGGCCTTCCTCAAAGCGGCGGCGGCCTGGCCAAATCCGGTGCTGGAGCGCTTGCCGGCTGAATGCGCCTATTGCGTCGCCGTCGGCGCCAATGCCGGCGGCAACGGCATCGGGCTTCAGGACGCGCTGTCGGCCTTCCTGCAAACCTTCTTCTCCAACCTCGTGCAGGCAGCGATCCGGCTTGGCGTCGTTGGCCAGAGCGGTGCGACCGCGTTGTTAGCCGGCTTCGAACCGCTGGCGCTGGCGACCGCAAACCGTGCCATGCGCTCGACGTTGGACGATCTCGGCGGCTGCGCCTTCGTTTCCGATGTCATGGCGATGAAGCATGAAACCCAGTATTCGCGATTGTTCCGCTCATGATCCTTCTCGCCTTCGCGCTCTCCCTTGTGCTGCTGCTGATCACCGCGCTGCATGCTTATTGGGGCCTTGGCGGCATCTGGCCGGGCAAGGATGCGGCCTCCTGCGCCCGCGCCGTTGTCGGCTTTCGCGGCGTCGATGAGATGCCGACGCCGTTTGCCAGTTTCGCCGTTGCCGCGTGCCTCTGCCTGGCAACGCTGTGGCCGCTGGCGCTCGAAGGCGTCTTTGCTTCACCCTTCCCAAGGGAAGGCCTGGCCGCCACTTCGCTGCTCATCGGTCTGGTGTTCCTGGGCCGCGGCATTGTCGGCTTCACCCCGTGGTGGCGGAGGCTGGCGCCGGAACAGCCTTTCGCGCGGCTCGATGTCCGCTATTATTCGCCGCTGTGCCTGCTGATCGGGCTCGGCTTTGCCATCCTCGCCATCACGGAGTTTCCGACATGACACAGACAAATGGCCCGCTGCGCGTCGGCATTGGCGGCCCGGTCGGTTCGGGCAAGACGACGCTGACCGAAAAGCTGTGCAAGGCGCTGCGCGACGAGTTTTCCATCGCCGTCGTCACCAACGACATCTACACCAAGGAAGACGCCATGATGCTGGCGCGGCTGCAGGCGCTGCCCGAGGATCGCATCATGGGTGTCGAGACCGGCGGCTGCCCGCACACCGCCATCCGCGAGGATGCGTCGATCAATCTGCAGGCGATCGCCGAGATGAACCGAAAGTTTCCGGATCTCGACATCGTCTTCATCGAATCCGGCGGCGACAACCTCGCCGCCACCTTCTCGCCGGATCTCGCCGACCTGACGCTCTACGTCATCTCTGTCTGCCAGGGCGAGGAGATTCCGCGCAAGGGCGGGCCGGCGATCACCCGCTCCGATTTCCTGGTGATCAACAAGAGTGATCTTGCTCCTTACGTGAACGTCAACCTCGATGTCATGGAGAGCGACGCCGGCCGCATGCGCGGCAAGCGGCCGTTCGGCTTCACCGACCTTTCGCGCGGCAAGGGGCTGCAGGAGGTGATCGATTTCATCATCGAGCACGGGGGGCTCAGGGCGGGCGCTGCTGCCGCCAGCACGGCGGCATGAGATAGCCTTCCCTGCACCAACCAAAACCGGTTGCGGGCACGGGCTGGCCACGGCATTCTTGCCTAAACCGGAGGATTTTCGATGAGCATCGCCCGCCTGCAAAAGGAAACGCTGACCAACCTGCCCTTCTACGAGGAGCGCGTCGATCTCGCCTGCGCCTTTCGCTGGACGGCGCGGCTCAACATGCACGAGGCTGTGGCCAATCATTTCTCGCTGGCCGTAAATGATGGCGGCACACAATTCCTGATGAACCCCAACCAGGTGCATTTCTCGCGCATCAAGGCGAGCGACCTTTTGATGATCGATGCCAACGATCCAGAAACGCTCTCCGGCCCCAATGCGCCCGACCCGACGGCGTGGGGGCTGCATGGCGCCATCCATCGCAATGTGCGCCACGCGCGCTGCGTCATGCATGTGCACTCGATCCACGCCACGGTGCTGGCATCGCTCGCTGACTCGACACTGCCGCCGATCGACCAGAATTCGGCGATGTTCTTCAATCGCCATGTCGTGGACGCGCATTATGGCGGGCTGGCCTTCGAGGAGGAGGGCGAGCGCTGCTCGCAGCTTCTCGTCGATCCCAAGGTCAAGGTGATGGTGATGGGCAATCACGGCGTGCTGGTCATCGGCGACACGGTCGCCGATGCCTTCAACCGCATGTTCTATTTCGAACGCGCCGCCGAGACCTACATCAAGGCGCTGTGGACCGGCCGCCCGCTGCGCACGCTGTCAGATGCGATCGCCGAAAAGGCCGCGAGCGAGATGGACGACTACCCTGGCCAGGCCGAGCGCCATCTCAGCGAACTGAAGGCTATCCTCGACGAGCAGGAGCCGGTCTACCGGAATTGATTGCCTTACAGGCCTAGTTCTGCCCGGAGCTGATCGGCGCTGTTGATGACGACGGCGCCGGGCGGGCCCTCCATCGGCTTTTCCGGCCAGAAGATAGTCTTCATGCCCGCCGCCAGTCCCGCCATGGCGCCCGGCCAGCTGTCGTCGATCGCCACGGCGTGCGCGGGGTCGACATCGGCCAGATACGCGGCGCGCAGGAACGGCTCGGCATGCGGCTTGCCTTCGCGCACATCGTTGCGGCTGATCGTCTTCATGCCGGGGTAGATCAGGCCGACCATGCTCAGATTGGCGTCGACGATCATCCGGTCCGAATTCGAGACCACGGCCTGCTGGATGCCTCTTGCACGCAGCTCGTTGAAGATCTCGATCGCGCCGGGGCGCGGCTTCAGCCCCTCGACCAACGGCAGATAATGCTCGTATTTGCGCACGATCCAGTCGTCGAAAGGCAGGTCCAGGCCGAACTCGTCGCGCATCATCTCGTAGACCGGCCAGGCGGCAACGCCGAGCACGCGCTCATGCAGATCGTCCGGCGGGACAAGGCCGACATTGCGCATCGCCGCCATCAGGGCTGCTTCATGCAGCGGTTCGCTGTCGACCAGCGTGCCGTCCATGTCCCAGAAAACCGCTTTCGGCATCATGTGAGGCTCCTTTTTGCCATCCCTTAAAGGGTTTGAGCCGGGAGATAAACCTTCGGAGCGCAAGAACCTGCCGCCTGCCGGGACCGCGGCCAAGTCTCTTTGGCGACAGAGACTTCGTGGGAGAAGAAAAACTGGGCCGTGCTTACGTCGATGAACAGCAAGCAATTGCTCCCGAGATTGACAATTGCGCAGTTGGCCGTTCCCTGCGAAAGTGGGGCATGGGCCGCTCTCACAACCGGCGGTCTCGGGAGGCAGGACTTTGAATAGCCGGCAGGATGGTGGCAGCAACAGGCTGGACGATGCGGCGCGCGCCGGCTGGCTTTATTATGTTGCCGGCAACACACAGGACCAGATCGCTTCGACGCTCGGCATTTCGCGGCAGACGGCGCAGCGGCTGGTATCGCTGGCGGTGTCGGAGGGCTTGATCAAGGTTCGCGTCGACCATCCGATCGCCAACTGTCTCGATCTGGCGGCACGGCTGAGATCGCGCTTTGCGCTCGATCTGGTCGAGGTGGTGCCGAGCGACCCCAATTCGTCCTCGACCACGATCGGCATCGCCGAGGCGGCTGCCGCCGAGATCGAGCGGCGGTTGCGGTCTCCGACCCCGATCGTCATGGCGATCGGCACCGGTCGCACGCTAAAGGCGGCGATCGAGCAGCTGCCGCCAATGGAATGCCCGCAGCACAAGGTGGTGTCGTTGACCGGCAACATCTCGCCGGACGGCTCGGCCGCCTTCTACAACGTCATCTTCACCATGGCCGACAGGGTCAAGGCGCGCTCCTTCCCGATGCCGCTGCCGGTCATCGCCTCGTCGCCGGAGGAGCGCGAGATGCTGCTCAACCAGCCGATGATCCAGCCGACGCTGGCGCTGGCGGCGGAAGCCGACGTCACCTTCATCGGCATCGGCGATCTCGGGCCCAAGGCGCCGCTCTACGAAGACGGCTTCATTTCGGAGAGCGAATTGAAGGCGCTGCAGAAGGCCGGCGGCATCGCGGAGATCGTCGGCTGGGTGTTCGATAGGGAGGGCCGCATGATCGAGGGCATCACCAACGACCGGGTGTCTTCGGCTTCGCTACCGTCACGCGAGAAATCGCTGGTCATCGCACTGGCCATGGGCGAACGAAAGCTGCCAGGCATCCTGGCGGCCGCGAACCGGCGGCTGATCAACGGCCTCATCACCGATGAACGGACCGCCGCCGCCCTGCTGGCCAGCATCTGACCGGACCCACAACCGGTTTGCGATAAGGCCAACCGCACTAGCCGTGCCGCCCGAAAGGGTCGTTGCCATCGAGAAACCCGAGATCGCGCTGCAGATGCGGCGACAGGTCCCTGATATCGAGATGTGCCCGTTTTTTGGTCGCGAACCAGCCGAATCCATCCGTCAGCCACGAAAACCAGCGGTGATCCGGTGCGGGAGTGCATTTTTGCTGCGCCATGGTCATGATCGTCAACCTTCGCTATCCTGGACCCAAATGACGGGTTGACTGGGAATGTCGGTCTTGCCGGCGGTCTTTGCCAATCGAACATCGATCATGATCCATAAGGAGGCCTTATGCCGGACCTCGGCTCGCGACAGGTTTCGCCACTCCCGCCGCTGCAGGCGATCCGGGTGTTCGACGCGGTGGCGCGGCATCTTTCCTTCACCAAGGCCGCCGGCGAACTCGCCATGACGCAAGCGGCGGTCAGCTATCAGATCAAGGTGCTGGAGGAGCGTGTCGGCGCGCCGCTGTTCCTGCGCCGGCCGCGGCAGATCGTGTTAACCGAGGCCGGGCAGCGCCTGGCACCTGCGGTCAGCGAGGCCTTCGCCATCCTTGGCCAGGCCTATGCCGCGGTGCGTGGCGGGGCCGACGGCTTGCTGTGCGTCACGACGGTGCTGACATTCGCCTCGAACTGGCTCGCGCACCGGCTGGGGTCGTTCCAGATCGCCCATCCGTCGCTGGCGGTGCGGCTCGAAACGTCGAGCCGCCTGACCGACTTTGCCCGCGAGGATACCGATATCGCCATCCGCTCGGGCGGCGGCAAATGGCCGGGCCTGGAAGCGCACAAGCTGCTCGATGCCGACTTCACGCCGATGCTGAGCCCGAAACTCGCGGCGACCATCGGCGGCGTCAGGGAACCGGCCGACCTCTTGCGGCTGCCTATCCTCGATCCCGGCGACATCTGGTGGACGGAATGGTTCTCGGCTGCTGGCGTGCACTCGCACGATCTTGCCAAGCGGCCCGGCAGCAGCATGGGCGCGCAGGCCTATGAGGCCAATGCGGCGATCGCCGGTCATGGCGTCGCGATCCTGACCAGGGCGCTGTTCAAGGCGGAACTCGCGGACGGGCGCCTGATCCAACCTTTCGATCTGGTTGGCGACGACGGCCATGCCTATTGGCTGGTCTATCCCGAGGCGCGCCGCAACGTGCCGAAGATCCGTGCCTTCCGCGACTGGCTGCTGGCCGAGATCGCCTGCTGACCGGCAAGCTTCCGGGCTGCACCTGGTTCTCGCAGATGTATCCGCCGTTGCCTCACTGTATGCGGCCGGGACGATCCGCGCCCTGGCAATTTCGCTCGTCCCGGCCTGCGGTGTCGCCCAAGTGCTGCGCTGCAGCATCGAATCCGGCTTGACATAATTCACGCCAAGTGAGTAATTGCCCAAAGCCAAGGCAAATGCTCATCTTGGTTCAAGGGAGGAATTTGATGAAACTTCGCACGCTCACCCTGGGCTTGTTGACGGCCAGCACGCTTGCGTTCGCCGCACATGCCGAATCCATCACCATCGCCACCGTCAACAATGGCGATATGGTCCGCATGCAAAAGCTGACCGAGGACTTCACCAAGGCGAACCCCGACATCCAGCTCAACTGGGTTACGCTCGAAGAAAACGTGCTGCGCGAGCGCGTCACCACCGACATCGCCACCAAGGGCGGCCAGTACGACGTGATGACCATCGGCACCTATGAGGTTCCGATCTGGGCCAAGCAGAGCTGGCTGCTGCCGCTCGACAAGCTCGGCGACGACTACGACGCCAAGGATATCATCCCGGCCATCGCCGGCGGCCTTTCGGTCGACGGCAAGCTCTATGCCGCGCCCTTCTACGGCGAAAGCTCCTTCGTCATGTACCGCAAGGACCTGATCGAGAAGGCCGGACTGAAGATGCCCGACGCGCCCACCTGGGACTTCATCAGGCAGGCCGCCGACAAGATGACCGATCGCGCCAATGGCGTGAACGGCGTGTGCCTGCGCGGCAAGGCCGGCTGGGGCGAGAACATGGCTTTCCTGACCGCCATGTCGAACTCCTTCGGGGCGCGCTGGTTCGACGAGAACTGGAAGCCGCAGTTCGATCAGCCGGAATGGAAGAACACGCTGCAGTTCTATGTCGACCTGATGAAGGCCGACGGCCCCGAGGGTGCTTCCTCCAACGGCTTCAACGAAAACCTGGCGCTGTTCCAGCAGGGCAAATGCGGCATGTGGATCGACGCCACCGTCGCTGCGTCCTTCGTCTCCGATCCCAAGGCATCGCAGGTCGCTGACAAGGTTGGATATGCGCTGGCACCCGACAATGGCCTGGGCAAGCGCGGCAATTGGCTGTGGGCATGGTCGCTGGCGATCCCCGCCGGCACGCAGAAGGCCGATGCCGCCCAGAAATTCGTCACCTGGGCGACCAGCAAGCATTATGCGGAACTCGTCGCTTCGAAGGAAGGCTGGGCCAACGTTCCTCCGGGCACGCGCTCCTCGCTCTACGCCAATGCCGAATACCAGAAGGCGGCTCCGTTCGCCAAGATGACGCTGGACTCCATCAACGCCGCCGATCCGACGCATCCGACCGTCAAGCCGGTGCCCTATGTCGGCGTGCAGTTCGTCGCCATCCCTGAGTTCCAGGGTCTTGGCACCACTGTCGGCCAGCTCTTCTCGGCGGCTCTTGCCGGCCAGTCGAGTGTCGACGATGCCCTGAAGCAGGCCCAGGACGCTGCCACCGCGGCAATGACCGAAGGCGGATACATCAAGTAAGGCTCCTCCCGGTGCCGAATGCCGGTCGCCTCCTGACCGGCAACGGCCGCCCGAATTCCCAGTTCGGGCGGCCGCCTTTAACGCCTTTTGAAAATTCCGTCTGACCAGTGAAGGGTGACCGTCATGGCTACTCAGCAGACCCGTTCGCTTGCCCGTTTCATGATGGCGCCATCCGTGGTGCTGCTGTTCGTCTGGATGATTGTGCCGCTGGTCATCACCATCTGGTTCTCCTTCCAGCAGTACAACCCGCTCAATCCGATCCGCGACGGCTTCGTCGGCTTCTCGAACTACGCGCTGTTCTATTCCAACCCGGCCTTCCTGCAATCGATCCTCAACACGCTCACCTTGGTGGTCAGCGTGCTCCTGATCACGGTGATCGGCGGCATCCTTCTGGCGCTGCTGATCGACCAGCCGATGTGGGGCCAGGGCATCGTGCGCATTCTCGTCATCTCACCGTTCTTCGTCATGCCGCCGGTGGCCGCACTGGTCTGGAAGAACATGATCATGCACCCGCAATACGGGGTGTTCGCCGATATAGCCCGCTTCTTCGGGGCCCAGCCGATCGACTGGTTCGGGCAGCATCCGATGCTGGCGATCATCATCATCGTCGCCTGGCAATGGCTGCCTTTCGCGACGCTCATTCTCTTGACCGCGTTGCAGTCGCTCGACGGTGAGCAGAAGGAAGCCGCCGAGATGGACGGCGCCGGCTTCATCAGCCGCTTCATCTATCTGACGCTGCCGCACATGTCGCGCGCCATCACGGTCGTCATCCTGATCCAGACGATCTTCCTCCTCTCCGTCTATGCCGAGATCCTCGTCACCACCAATGGCGGCCCGGGATACGCCTCCACCAACCTGCCCTTCCTCGTCTACCAGAAGGCGTTGCTGGAGTTCAAAATCGGCCAGGCATCCGCCGGCGGCGTGATCGCCGTCATTCTCGCTAACATCGTTGCCTTCTTCGCCATGCGCGCGGTCGGCAAGAACCTGGACAAGTAAGGGAGGCTACGATGGCACGCTCAGTCACCACCCAGCACAAGACGATTGCGACAATTGCCGCCTGGATCGTCGCCCTGCTGATCTTCTTCCCGATCCTCTACACGATCATCACCTCGTTCAAGTCGGAGCAGGAAGCCATCCAGGGCTTCAGCATCATCCCGTCGGGAACGTTCGAGAGCTATGCCGAGGTTCAGGCGCAAAGCGGCTACTTCAAGTTCTTCTTCAACTCGGTTCTGCTCTCGGTCGGCTCGACCATCCTGGCCCTGCTGGTCGCCATACCGGCGGCATGGTCGATGGCCTTCTCGCCGACCAAGCGGACCAAGGACATCTTGATGTGGATGCTGTCCACCAAGATGATGCCCGCGGTCGCGGTGCTGTTCCCGATCTACTTGATCTTCCGCGATACCGGACTGCTCGACAGCCGCATCGGCCTGATGATCATGCTGATGCTGATCAACCTGCCGATCGTGGTGTGGATGCTCTACACTTACTTCCGCGAAATACCGGGCGAGATCCTGGAAGCGGCGCGCATGGACGGCGCCTCGCTGTGGAACGAGATCGTCTATGTGCTGACGCCGATGGCGGTGCCGGGCATCGCCTCGACGATGCTGCTCAACATCATCCTGGCCTGGAACGAGGCGTTCTGGACAATCCGGCTGACGACGACGGAAGCCGCACCGCTGACCGCCTTCATCAGCTCGTTCTCCAGCCCGCAAGGCCTGTTCTGGGCCAAGCTTTCGGCCGCCTCGACACTGGCCATCGCGCCGATCCTGATCATGGGCTGGTTCAGCCAGAAGCAGCTGGTGCGCGGCCTGACATTTGGTGCGGTCAAATAATTGGTGGTGCGGTGAAGTAACGGAATTGCCCGAAGCAATCGGCAGAAATAACCCCTCGGGGAGGAAATCATGGGAAACATCACGCTCAAGAACGTCTCCAAATCCTTCGGAGCGACGTCCATCATCCCCGGTCTCGACCTGGTGATCGAGAATGGCGAGTTCGTCGTCTTCGTCGGCCCGTCGGGTTGCGGCAAGTCAACGCTGCTGCGGCTGATCGCCGGGCTTGAGGATACCAGCGGCGGCTCCATCAACATCGACGGCCGCGACGTCACCGGCGAGGCACCGGCCAAGCGCAAGCTGGCCATGGTGTTCCAGTCCTATGCGCTCTATCCGCACATGACGGTGGCCAAGAACATCGGCTTCCCGCTGAAGATGGCCGGCGAGGACAAGGCGACGATCGACAGGAAGGTGGGAGACGCGGCGCGCGTGCTCAACTTGACCAACTATCTCGAACGCCGGCCCGGCCAGCTTTCCGGCGGCCAGCGCCAGCGCGTCGCCATCGGCCGCGCCATCGTGCGTCAGCCGACCGCCTTCCTGTTCGACGAACCGCTGTCCAACCTCGATGCGGCACTGCGCGGCACGATGCGGCTGGAGATCAGCGAGCTGCACCATCAGCTCAAGACGACCATGATCTACGTTACCCATGACCAGGTCGAAGCCATGACCATGGCCGACAAGATCGTCGTGCTGAACGCCGGCAACATCGAGCAGGTCGGCTCGCCGATGGAGCTCTACAAGACGCCGAAGAACCTGTTCGTCGCCGGCTTCATCGGCTCGCCGAAGATGAATCTGATAGAAGGCGCGCCGGCTGCCAAAAACGGCGCCAAGACCATCGGCATCCGTCCTGAGCACCTGGAGATCTCGACCACGGCGGGCGAATGGAAAGCCACTGTCGGCGTCGCCGAACATCTCGGCTCCGACACCTTCCTGCACGTCCAGTCCGATGGCGTCGGTCCGCTGACGGTGCGCGCCGACGGCGAACTCGCCGTCCGTCACGGCGACACCATCTATCTGACAGCGGACAAGGCCAAGCTGCACCGCTTCGGCGCCGACGGAAAGGCGATGTGAGCATGAGACTGGCCGGCAAATCCGCGCTGATCACGGGTTCGGCCCGCGGCATCGGCAGAGCCTTCGCCGAAGCCTATGCCGGCGAAGGCGCAACCGTCGCCATCGCCGACATCAATCTCGAGGCGGCGCAGAAGACAGCCGCCGAGATCGGCGGCAAGGCCTATGCGGTCAAGCTCGACGTCACCGACCTCGCCTCGATCGAAGCGGCGGTGAAAGCCGTCGAGACGAAGACCGGTGGCCTGGATATCCTGATCAACAACGCCGCCCTGTTCGACCTGGCGCCGATCGTCGAGATCACCAAGGCAAGCTACGACAAATTGTTTTCCGTCAATGTCGCCGGCACGCTGTTCATGCTGCAGGCTGCCGCCCGCTCGATGATCGCCGCTGGCCGGGGCGGCAGGATCATCAACATGGCGAGCCAGGCCGGACGCCGCGGCGAGGCGCTGGTCGGCGTCTACTGCGCCACCAAGGCCGCCGTCATCTCGCTGACCCAGTCGGCGGGGCTCGACCTCATCAAGCACCGCATCAACGTCAACGCGATTGCCCCTGGCGTGGTCGACGGCGAGCACTGGGATCACGTCGATTCGCTGTTCGCCAAATATGAAAACCGGCCGAGGGGCGAGAAGAAGAAACTGGTCGGCGAGGCGGTGCCCTATGGCCGCATGGGCACGGCGCAGGACCTTACCGGCATGGCGGTTTTTCTCGCCAGCGCCGACGCCGAATACGTCGTCGCCCAGACCTACAATGTCGACGGCGGCCAGTGGATGAGTTGAGGGCGGGGGACGGCCTCTGCTCCTCGTACCTCCGCGAGGAGCAGAGGCCGACATCAGCGGGCGCGTAGCAAGTGCCACCCCTTATCCTCTCCCCGACCGGGAGAGGAGCGTAACGAAGGCCGAAATCCGGCCAAAGGGTAAAACAGATGACCGTGAAACTCTCGTCCTCAAACCTCTCCAAGCTGCCCACTGAGGTCGCCGGTCCGAAGTATGACCGCGCAACATTGAAGGCCGGCATCGTGCATTTCGGCGTTGGCAATTTTCACCGCTCGCATCAGGCCGTCTATCTCGACGATTTGTTCAATGCGGGCATCGGCCATGACTGGGCGCTGATCGGCGCCGGCGTGTTCGACGGTGAAAAGATCGGTCGCGGCAAACTGGAAGAGCAGGATTGGCTGACCACCGTGGTCGAGCAGGACAGCGGCCATATGAGCGCACGCGTCACCGGCGCCATGATCGACTTCCTGATGCCCGGCGATGCGGCCGGCATCATCGAACAGCTGGCCGACCCGGCCATCAAGATCGTTTCGCTGACCATCACCGAAGGCGGCTATTTCATCGACCCGGCCTCCGGCGTGTTCAACCCGACCCATCCCGACATCGTCGCCGATGCGCAGCCCGGCGCGACGCCGAAGACGGTGTTCGGCATCATCCTTGCCGGGCTGGTGCGCCGCCGCGACGAGGGTACCGTGCCGTTCACGGTGATGTCGTGCGACAACATCCCCCACAACGGCCATGTCACCTCGGACGGGGTCATCGGCCTGGCCCGTTTGATCGACGAGGATCTGGCGAACTGGGCCAGCGAGCATGTCGCCTTTCCGAACGGCATGGTCGATCGCATCACGCCGGCGACCACCGATCGCGAACGCGGCATTCTCGCCAAGGATTTTGGCCTTGAGGACAACTGGCCGGTGTTCTGCGAGCCGTTCCGGCAGTGGGTGCTGGAGGACCATTTCACCGGCGGCCGGCCGCCACTGGAAAAGGTCGGCGTGCAGTTCGTCAAAGACGTTGCGCCCTACGAATTGATGAAGATCCGCATCCTCAATGGCGGCCACGCCACCATCGCTTATCCGGCCGGGCTGATGGACATCCATTTCGTCCATGAGGCGATGCAGGAGCCGCTGGTGAGCGGGTTTCTGGCCAAGCTCGAACGGGACGAAATCATCCCGACCGTGCCGCCGGTGCCGGACACGGTCCTGGAAGACTATTACCAGCTCATCGAGAGCCGCTTCTCCAATCCCAAGATCGGCGACACGGTGCGCCGGCTCTGCCTCGACGGCTCCAACCGCCAGCCGAAATTCATCATCCCGACCATCGCCGACCGGCTGAAGGCCGGGAAAAGCGTCGTCGGCCTGGCGCTGGAATCAGCGCTCTGGTGCCGCTATTGCTTCGGTACGACCGACAGCGGTGCCGTCATCGAGCCCAACGATCCGAGCTGGGACCGGCTGCAAGCGACGGCAAAGGCGGCAAAGGATGCTCCCGCCGCCTGGCTTGCCATGGAGGACATCTATGGCGATGTCGGCCGCGCAGCGGCGTTTGTCGAGGCCTTTGCCCATGCGCTCAACGTGCTGTGGGCGAATGGCGCGCGCGCGACGCTGACTCGCTACCTCGCCGGCAAGCTCTGAGAGCCATTCTCCATCATGACGCCTGAGCTGGTCATCTTCGACTGTGATGGCGTGCTGGTCGACAGCGAGGCGCTCTCCGTCTCGGCGCTGCTTGGCATGGTCAAACTTGCCGGCGGCAGCGTCAGTGAGGACGCCGCCTACGAGCATTTCCTCGGCAAGAGCATGAAAAGCGTGCGCGAGATCCTCGGCCGCGACTTCGGGCTCGATATCACCGACCTGCACCTGACCGAGATGCGCGTCGAATTGATGCGCAAATTCCGCGAGGAGCTGAAGCCGATCGCCGGCGTCAGGAAGATGCTGCCCAAGCTTGGGCTGCCGTACTGTGTCGCGTCCTCAGGCACGCTCGACCGCATCCGCTACGCGCTCGACGTCACCGGATTGCTTGGGCTGATGGAGCCGCATCTGTTCAGTGCCACCATGGTGGCCAAGGGAAAGCCGGCGCCGGATCTGTTCCTGCATGCCGCCGCCAGCATGCGGGCCCATCCGCGCAAATGCCTCGTCATCGAGGACAGCCCGGCCGGCATCGCTGCTGCGCGGGCGGCAGGGATGCGCGTGCTCGCCTTCACCGGCGGATCGCATGCCGGCAATCCCGCCTTGAAAGCGCGGCTTGCGTCGAGTGAACCGGACTTTATATTCGCTGACATGCTGCAATTGCCCGATCTGATTGCAGGCTTGGGAGCGAGAGACAGAGCATCTTGACGAAACAGTTCGTTTGCGCGGTCGATGTCGGCACCGGGAGCGCTCGCGCGGGCATTCTCGACACCAGTGGCACCTTGCTCGGCCGCGCCGAGCGGCCGATCGCCATGAACCAGCCGAAGCCCGATCACGCCGAGCATGATTCGCGCGATATCTGGTCGGCCGTCTGCACCGCCGTGCGCGCTGCCCGCGAAAAAGCCGGTGTCGAGCCTGAGGACATTGTCGGCATCTCCTTCGATGCCACCTGTTCGCTGGTGGTGCGCGACCGGCAAGGCAGCCAGCTCAGTGTCTCGGTCACGGGCGACAAGCGCTGGGACACCGTCGTCTGGCTCGACCACCGCGCCATCGCCGAGGCCGACGAATGCACGGCAAGCGGCCACGCCGTGCTGAATTACATCGGCGGCGTCATGTCGCCGGAAATGGCGACGCCGAAACTGATGTGGCTGAAGCGCAATTTGCCGGAGACGTGGAATGAAGCCGGCTATTTATTCGACCTGACCGATTTCCTGACCTGGCAAGCGACGGGTTCGCTGGCCCGCTCGCAATGCACGCTGACCGCCAAATGGACCTATCTGGCACATGAGGACACAGGCTGGCGGCGCGATTTCTTCGAACTCGTCGGCCTCGGCGATCTTTTCGAGCACGGCAACCTGCCGGAGAGGGCCAGCCCGGTCGGCACCGATATCGGCCGATTGACGGCGCAAGCGGCGGCCGAGCTTGGGCTGAGCGAGAAATGCCGGGTGGGCTCCGGCGTCATCGATGCCTATGCCGGCGCGCTTGGCGTGCTCGGCGGCTTTGCCGGCGACGAACAGGACATCGGCCGGCATTTGGCGCTGATCGCCGGCACGTCGAGCTGCGTCATGGCGATGTCACCGGATCCGCAGCCTTTCGCCGGCGTCTGGGGGCCGTATTACGGCGCGGCGCTGCCCAGGCTGTGGCTGTCGGAAGGCGGCCAGTCGGCGACCGGCGCCCTGCTCGACCACATCATCCGCTGGCACGGCGCCGGCGGCGAGCCGGATGCCGCCATGCATGCGAAGATCGCCAGGCGTGTCGCCGAGCTGCGCGCCATCGAGGGCGACAGCCTCGCCGCAAGGCTGCATGTGCTGCCCGACTTTCATGGCAACCGCTCACCGCTCGCCGATCCGCATGCCGTCGGCGTCGTCAGCGGGCTGACGCTGGATTCCTCCTTCGACAGCCTGTGCAAGCTCTATTGGCGCACCGCCGTCGGCATCGCGCTCGGCGTGCGCCACGTTCTGGAGGCACTGAACGAGAACGGCTATCTGATCGACACGCTGCACGTCACCGGCGGCCACACCAAGAACCCGCTGCTGATGGAACTCTACGCCGACGCCACCGGCTGCACGGTGATCGAGCCGCTGGCCGACGAGGCGGTGCTGCTCGGCACCGGCATGATCGCCGCCACCGCTGCCGGGCTGTTTCCCGACCTCAACGCCGCCTGTCTTGCCATGCAGCAGGGCGGCCGGACACGCCCGTCGAACCCGAAATCATCAGGGCGTTTCGAGCGCGACTACAAGGTTTTCCTCGAAATGCACCGCCAGCGGCGGATGCTGGACGCGATCCGCTAGAGCATCGTGGCCGGTCCCTGGCTCAATCCGTTCCCGTCCCTCCTCTCTTGCCTTCATGTCGCGTTTCGTCCAGAAGCTGACGCAAACGCCGCGAAACCGAAGGTTTTGCCGTTTGAAATGCGGCTTCCGGCTCTGGCCGATGTGCCGTAGCTGGAAAGAGCGGAACAATGTCTGCGATAGAAGCCGGCGCTCGCGCGCCGGAAAATCTTTGGCGTCAGGAAATCAGGGCGACGCTGGCGCTCGCCTGGCCGATGGTGCTGACCAATCTCGGCCAGACCGCGATGACGGCCACCGACGTCATGATGATGGGTCGTCTTGGGCCGGATACGCTGGCCAGCGGCGCGCTTGGCGCCAACCTCTATTTCATGCCGATGATCTTCGGCCTCGGCCTGATGCTGGCGACCTCGCCGATGATCGCCACCGAGCTTGGCCGCCGCCGCTATTCGGTGCGCGACCTGCGCCGCACCGTGCGCCAGGGCCTGTGGCTGGCGATCCTGATCTCGATCCCGATCTGGCTCGTGCTTTGGCACGGCGAGGGCATTCTATTGGCCATGGGCCAGGACCCGGTTCTGGCCCATCAGGCCGGCATCTATCTGCGCTGGCTCGAATGGGCGGTGCTGCCCTTCTACTTCTATATCGTGCTGCGCTCGTTCATCTCGGCGCTGGAACGGCCGGGCTGGGCGCTGGTCATCGTCTTCGTCGCCGTCGCCTGCAACGTCTTCTTCAACTGGGTGTTCATGTTCGGCAATCTCGGCGTGCCGGCAATGGGCATTGCCGGGTCGGGCCTTGCCACCTCGCTGTCCTCAGCGCTGATGTTCATCGGCATGGCTGCCGTGGTGATGCTGGAGAAGAAGTTCCGCCGCTACCGTCTGTTCGGCCGTTTCTGGCGCGCCGACTGGCCGCGCTTCAAGGGCCTGTTGCGGCTCGGCCTGCCGATTGCCGGCATCCTCGCCTTCGAGGTGACGATCTTCAATGCGGCGGCCCTGCTGATGGGCCTGATCGACGCGGATTCGCTGGCCGCGCACGCGATCGCCATCCAGATCGCCTCGATCTCCTTCATGGTGCCGCTCGGCCTCAACCAGGCGGTGACGGTGCGCGTCGGCCTTGCGCACGGCGCCGGCAATCCGGAAGGCGTCTCGCGCGCCGGCTGGACCGCCTTTGTCATCGGCGTCTCGTTCATGGCGCTGATGGGGCTGGTGATGATCCTGTGGCCGCATCCGCTGATCAGCGCCTTCATCGATCTGGGCAATCCGGCCAATGCCAGGGTGATCGAACTTGCCGTGTCGTTCCTGGTCTTCGCGGCGCTGTTCCAGGTCTTCGACGGCGCCCAGGCGGTGGCCGCCGGCATGCTGCGCGGCCTGCATGACACCAAGGTGCCGATGATCTATGCCGCGATCGGCTATTGGGGCGTCGGCCTGCCGCTCGGCGTGCTGCTCGCCTTCCATTTCGGCCTGCATGGCGTCGGCATCTGGATCGGCCTGTCGACGGGGCTGGCGGTGGTGGCCGCGCTGCTGCTGGCGCGCTGGCTGCGGCGCGACCGGTTGGCGCCGCCGCTCGCGTTCGGGCATTGAAACAGATCGGCCGATGGCCCGGCGGCTGTTGTCCTGTGGGCGTTGGCTCATTGAACAACGCCTTCGCAACTCCGCGATAGAGGCGGTCAGAATGTCGGCGGCGTGTTGACCCAGAGGATACGGACCGTGGTCGAACCGATATTGCGGTAGCCGTGGCCGAGTTCGGAGTTGAAATAGAACGCGTCGCCTGCCTCGAGCGCCACCACGTTCGTCTCGACCAGCAACTCGACGGAACCTTCGAGCACGTAGCCGAATTCCTGTCCCTTATGGCTGATCAACTCGAGGCTGCCGCCGCCGGCCTCGATCACGTGGACATTGATCTGCAGCAGATACTCCGGACCGGATGGCACCAATTGCTCGAGCACGACATGGTTGCCCGAGCGCCGATGTCCCGTCTCCATGTGCGGACGCTCGTTTTGCCGCAACACGAACACTTCCGAGGCATTGTGCTGCAGCGTGCCGAACATCGCGTTCATGTTGATGCCCAGCGCTTGCACCAGCCGGTGCAGAGCCGCCATCGAGGGCGTCGCGCGGTCGTTCTCGATCTTCGAGAGATAACCCTCGGTCAGCCCGATGCGGGCGCCGAGCTCTTCCAGGCTGAGGCCAAGCACCTGTCTGGCATGGCGCAGCTTGACGCCGATCCTCGGGGTTCCGTTTCTGTCGCGCATGTCAGGTCCGCGTCTTCATCCAGTCCGCCAGCTTCAGAAAATCGACTTCCGCCTCGGTGTTATAATGGGCCAGCCCGATGCGGACGACGCCGTTGCGGTCCGCAAGCCCCAGCCGCTTGATTGGCTCCAAACCGTAATTGTGGCCATGCCAGAGATAGATGCCTTCCTTTGCCATCGCCTTGGCGATATCGGCGGGATCGGTTCCGTCAACGGTGATCGACACGGTAGGCACCCGGCGCGCCAGCGCCGCCACATCGGTTATACCCTGGACCAAGACGCCATCAATTCTGGACAATCCGGCAATCAGCCGTGCTGTCAGGACACGCTCATAACGGTCGGCGACTTCAATGCCGGCGACGATGCGCTCGCGCCGCGTCGCCTGCGGGTGGACGTTGCCGAAGGACTGTCCGAGCCAGGCATAGTGCTCGACGGCGCCAAGCACCCCGGCAAGCGCCTCGCGGCTTGTCGTCCCCGTCTCGAATTTTCCAGGTGGCGTGTTCGAAGCCGCGCGCACCTTGTAGGCGGTCAGCGCCTGCAGCAGATCGAACCGGCCCCACAACACCCCGTGATGCGGTCCGAAAAATTTGTAGGCCGAGCAAACCAGGAAATCACAGCCAATCTCCTGGACGTCGATCACTCCATGCGGCGCGAACTGCACCGCGTCGATATAGCTCAGCGCCCCGACCGCGCGTGCGCGCTGCGCGATCCGCTTCACGTCGTTGATCGTGCCGGTAACGTTGCTGGCATAGCCGACGGCGACCAGCTTGACCTCCACGTCGATAGTGGCCTCCAGCGTCGACAGGTCGAGTTCGAACGTTTTTGGATCGAGGTCGATCCAGCGTACCTCAAGCCCGCGATCCTCCGCCAGCATCAGCCAGGGTGCGACGTTGGCGTCATGATCCATGCGCGTCAACACGATGGCGTCGCCGGCGTTCAGATCGCGGCCGATGGCGCGCGAGACGGCGAAAGTCAGCGTCGTCATGTTCTGGCCGAACACCACCTCACGCCGGTCCGCGGCATTGAAGAAATCGGCCATCGCCTGATGCGCGTCGTCGACCATCGCCTGGGCCGCGAGTGAGGTTTCGAAATAGCCACCAAGATTGGCGTTGGTCTCGATCATGGCACGCGTCATGCGCTCGATCGAACGGCTCGCCATCTGGGTTCCCGCGGGATTGTCGAAGAAAATCCGCTTCTTCGGCTCGGCACCTCTCGCCATCGCCGGAAAAGCATCGCGGACTGTGTCTATATCCATGTCTGAATTCCGTGTGTCTGGTGATCGTTGTGTGGCGGCCCCTAGACGCCGCCAGCTGCGGTTTCACGCGTTCAGCCGGCCGCTTCATGGATGGCGACAGCGCGAGCCGGGAAGCCGGATCCGGCCTTTGGCTTTGGTCAGCTTGCCATTATCAACGCGCCGGCGTCAGGCACCTTGTCGAGATTGGCCAGGAGCTCGATCTGCCAGCAGTCGCGGGACAGCACATAGTATTCCAGGCTTGCGTCACCCGCGGAAGTGGCGCGGCCGGGATCGGTGTCCATGCCCTCGTGCCCGATGGCAGCGACACCGCGGCGTTCCAAAAGTTCCTCCAGCACCGGCTTCGACCAGCCCGGCGCATGCGAGATACCGTCGGCCGACTTGTTCTGAAACGCCACGGGGTCTGGCCAGCGCGGCCACCACCCGGTGCGAAGCGCGACAAAACACTTTTCCGGGATACGGCCGTTCCGTGTCTCCCAGGCGGAAATGTCGTCGAGCGTCGGCGTCGCGTCGGGATCGGCGGCGACCCTGTCGCTGATGTCGAGGATGACCAACGGCAGAAGCATCTCCGCCACCGACAGTTGGTCGATCGAGCGGCCGCCGTCGATGAAGTGCACCGGCGGATCGACATGGGTGCCCCACTGTCCGACGAAGGCGTAGTGGTGGACCTGGAAGGCGTCGCCCTTCGAAAAATCGAGCAACGCACGGCGCTCCTCGTCCGGGAAGGCCGGGAAGTGCGGCTGGCCCGGATGAAACGCATGCGTCAGGTCGGTGAAGGTCGCGGCGGAGAGCCGCGACCTGTAGATGTCCCAAAGGGAACCCGGAGTGGACAAGATCACGGCTCCGCGACGAAGGTCGGTGCCGCTTCACTTGCAAGGACAAGCTTGCCGTCCTTGACACCGATGACCGAGACCGATTTGTCCGGCACCGAAATGCCCGGGCGGTAGGTGATCGTTCCGGTCACGCCGTCGAGCCCGGACGTAGCGGCCAGCGCGTCACGGATCTTGGCCGGATCCGGCGCACCGGCACGCTTGATCGCGTCGGTCATCAGCTTGACCGAATCGTAGCCGAGCGCAGCGAACGCGTTCTCCGGGGCATTGCCGGCCGACTTGGTGTAGGCGTCGATGAAGGCCTGCACCTTCGGGGTGGCGCCCTCACCGATATAGGCATGGGTGGTGAAGTAGGTGTCCTTGGCCGCGTCGCCGCCGACCTGGATCAGCAAGGGCGTGTCGTAACCGTCGCCGCCGACCACCGGCAGGTTGATGCCGGCCTGGCGCATCTGCTTCAAGATCAGGCCGATTTCCTCGGCATTCGACGAGGCATAGACGAAGTCGGGCTGCGGTGACAGCGCCTTCAGTTTGGCGATCTGCGCGGTAAAGGTCTTGTCGCCGATCTTGTAGGTGTCGCGCTCCAAGATCTTGCCCCCGCCATGCTCGTAGGCGGTGACGAAGTAGTCCGACAGCAGCGTTGTGTATTCGGTGCCGATGTCGGTCAGCAGGTAGGCGGTCTTGCCGTTCAGCTTGTTCAGCGCAAATTCCGCGCCAACCGCAGCCTGAACGTTGTCGCCGAAGGCGGCGAGGAAGATCTCGTTGCCGAGCTGGCTCGGCAATTTCGGCGAGGTCGCGCCGGGCGTGATGAACGGGATCTGCGCCTTCTGGACCTGCGGTCCGATGGCCAGCACCGAATCGGAATCGGCGAAGCCGATGATGCCGACGACCTTGTCGCTGTCGATCAACTGGCTGGCGACGGTCGAGATCGTCGTCGAATCGCTCTTGGAGTCGTAGATCACCAGTTCTATCTGTTGGCCGAGCACGCCGCCGGCGGCGTTGATTTCGCTTGCCGCCAGCTTGGCGCCATTCAGCATCGGACCGTCGAGCGAGGCCTGAATGCCGGTCAGGTTTGCCGGATAGCCGATCTTGATCGTGTCGGCAGCAAGTGCCGTGCTGGCCGAGGCAAGCGCGAAGAATGCGCCCAGTCCTAGGCCGATGGTGTCGCGTCGAGTGAGTTTGATCATCGTTTTCGTTCCTCTGTCTGGTTCACCGTTGCCGATCTTTGGGTTAATCCGAACGTAAGTTCCCGGTCCCCCATGATCCCCTTCGGCCGGAAGATCATGACTAGAATGAAGATGAAGCCGAGCACGATCTGGCTGGCGCCAAACAGGGCCGGCACCGCGAAATCGCCGATCGTGAAGCCGCGTTCGACCGAGCGCAGGACCTCCGACAACAGCGAAACGCAGATGACGCCAACCACCGCGCCGGTCAGGGAGCCCATGCCGCCTAGCACCAGCATTGTGATCAGGCTCATGGTCAGCGCGAAGTAAAAGGTGTTCGGCGAAAACGAGCCGAGATAATGTGCGTAGAGCGACCCGCCGACGCCTGAGAAGAACGCGCCGATGACGAAGGCGATCAGTCTGGTCCGCAACACGCCGATGCCGACAGCGCTGGCCGCGATTGTGTCGTCGCGCACCGCCTTCATGGCGCGCCCGAAAGGCGAATAGACCAGGCGCGCCAGAACGAACACCGTGATGGCGAGCCAACCCATCACCCAGGGCAACGTCGTCTCCAGCGGCACACCGGTGAAAGTGCGGGCGCCTCGGGTGAAATCCGACGCATTGATCAGCACCACGTTGACGATAATCAAGAATCCCATCGTCGCCACCGAAACGAAATAGCCCGACAGGCGCATCAAGGGATAACCGACGACCACGGCAAGCAGCGCCGTCAGAAGACCTGCCACCAGCGTCGCCGGCAGGAAGGGGAGGCTGAAAGCATGCAGAAACGCCGGCAGATGCGGCAGCAGTGCCATCTTCTGCTGTACGGGAATCGACAGTATTCCCGATATATACGCGCCGGCGCCGATGAAGCCGACATGACCGAGCGAAAACACGCCCGTAAAACCGTTGCTCAGCGACAGCGCCAGCACCAGGATTGCATTCAGCGCGATCAGCAGGATAATCCGGACGAAATAGTCGCTCAGCACGTGCGGCGCACCGAAAGCGACAGCTGCTCCCGCCACCAGGGCGACGAGGACGAGGAGTGTGATCCGCGCTTCCCGGCTCACAGCTTTATCTCCCGGTTTGGCTGGAGCAGCCCGCCCGGGCGCACCAGGAGAAAGGCGATCAGCACGGCAAAGACGATTGCGTCGCGATAGGACGAGACGCTGCTCGGCAGGAATGCGACGATGAAGATCTCCAGCGCGCCCAATATGTAGCCGCCCACCAGGGCGCCCGCGATCGACCCGAAGCCGCCGATGATCGCCGCCACGAAAGCCTTCAGGAGCGGCGTGAAGCCCATCTGCGGCTGCACCACGCCGGCCTGTGCCGCCCACAAAATGCCGGCAAGGCCGGCATAGGCGGATGCGACGATGAAGGCGACGATGATCAGCCGGTTGACGTTGAGTCCGACAAGGTGTGCCGCCGACATGTCCTCGGCTGCGGCGCGCATGCCGAGCCCGGTCGTGGTGCGCGTGATGAACCAGCCGAGGAGCAGCAGCGACACGAAGGTCAGCGCGATGGTCAGGAGATTGATGCTGGTGAAGGTGATGGCGCCGTTCGACATTTCCCAGGAGGTGTTGAGAATATCGGGGAGTGGAAAATTGCGCGGCGAGGAGGTGAACACCAGGATTCCGACGTTCTCGATGATGTAGGTGACGGCGAGGCTGGTGAGCAGTCGTGCGACGTCGGGCGCGTCGCGGATCGGACGATAGGCGATGCGTTCGATGAGGAAGCCCGCGACGGCCGCCGCGGCGATGCCGCAGATCACGGCGACAGGGAACGGAACGCCGATCCCTGCCAGCAGAGCTACCCCGAATGCGCCTACCATCATTACGTCGCCATGCGCGAAATTGGTGAGCTTGAGGACGCCGAAGACGATCGACAGGCCGACCGCCACCAGCGCGTAGAGGCTGCCGAGGCTCACCGCGTTGACGATCTGCTGCAGGATATAGTCCAGCTGGGTCATGTTGCCGCCCCGAGATATGCCTGCGCCACGCGTTCGCTGTCACGCAGTTCCGCGGACCGGCCCGACAGCGCCACCTGACCCGTGCGCAGCACATAGGCACGGTCGGCGAGGTCCAGCGCGAGCGTGATGTTCTGTTCCACCAGCAGCATCGTCATGCCCTGGCGCTTCAGTTCGGCAAGCGCGCTGAAGATGTGGCGCACCAGCAGCGGCGCAACGCCGAGCGAAGGCTCGTCGAGCAGCAGCAGGCGCGGCGCCGCCATCAGCGCACGCGCCAGAGCAAGCTGCTGCTGTTCGCCGCCCGACAGCGTGCCGGCCAGTTGCTTCAGCCGCTGCTTGAGAATCGGGAACAGCATGAACATGCGCTCGCTATCTCTGACGACGGCCTCCTTGTCGGTGCGGGTGCAGGCGCCGAGCCGCAGATTGTCGGCCACCGTCAGGCCGCCGAACAGGCGCCTGCCCTCCGGGCTCTGCGCGATGCCCAGAGTTACGATACGCGACGGAGCGATACCTCCGATCGGCTTGCCATCGAAGATGATCTTGCCGCCGCGCGGCCGCGACAGGCCGGAAATGGTGCGCAAGGTCGTGCTCTTGCCGGCGCCGTTGGCCCCCACCAACGCCACCACCTCGCCGGTATGGACGTCGAGCGAAATGCCCTTCAACGCACGCACCGCGCCGAAATTGACCTCGAGGTTCTCGACGCTGAGCAGAACGGGGCTAGGCGTGGCCAAGATACGCCTCCCGCACTTTCGGGTGTTCGCGTACCTGCTCCGGTGTTCCGACGCAGATCACCTCGCCGGTCGCCAGCACCTGGATGCGTTCGCACAGCGCCATGATCAGGTCCATGTCGTGCTCGACAACGACCACCGTTACGCCGTAGCGGTCACGAATCGTCCGAATCAGCGCCGCCAACACCTTGGTCTCGTTGGAATCAAGCCCGGCTGCGGGCTCATCGAGCAGCAGCAGCTGCGGACCGGTCGCCAACGCACGCGCAATCTCCAGCCGCCGCTGATCGCCGTAGGGAAGATCCGCGGCGACCCTGCCGGCCTGATCTGTCAGGCCCATGAGGTCGAGGAGTTCGTCGGCCTGCTGCCGCGTCGCGGCCACCCGCTCGCGATAGCGCCGACCGCGCAGCACGGTATCGGCGGGCCCGACAGGATGGCGCAGCTGCGCCGCCGTCAGCACGTTCTGTGCGACACTGAGGCTGCCGAATAGGCGAGAACCCTGGAAGGTGCGGGCGATGCCCATCGCGACGATCTGTGATGTGCGCAGGCCGACGATCGAACGGCCCTCCATCTCGATGCTACCGGAATTCGGCTGGGAGAAGCCGGTGATCAGGTTGAAAAGCGTGCTCTTGCCCGAGCCATTCGGCCCGATTACCCCAACGATTTCACCTTCGTGCAGCTCGATGGAATGATCCCGCAGGGCAACCAGCCCTCGAAAGGCTTTTGTCAGCCCAACCGTCTTCAACAGCACTCGACTCGACTGTCTATCCACGCGCCGGTTTGCCCCTGTCCGCCCTCGCCGCCCCGTTCGGCCCGGTCAAGCATCAAATGGACAATTCGAACGGCGAGATGTCAAGGCCTATTCCTAGCAGGAAAGCTATATGCCTGCCTTGGCTCGACCGTTGCCGCGACAGCACCGGCATCGATGCAGCGCTGCGCTACCGAACTGGGTTTCCTGGCTTGCAGTCCAGCGCCGGCGCTCGCTTCTCGAGCCTCCGCGCATACTGCGCGGGCGGAAGGCACGTGACGAAAAAGATCAGCGCGACCGGCCCGTAACCTTGGTCGTCCTCGGACCGCGCTTCTGCTAGCTTGTTATCTGCTCGGCGACAGCTTCTTCGAGGCCGGCTGCGGCCTGGGCGGCGAGACCGCGCGCCGCCGCCTGTGAATCATAAAATTCCTCGAGCGCATGAACCGTGCCCCACCGCAGCGTGAACACGTGAAGACCACGGTTGATGTAGGACGTATCACCGTTGAGCAGGGTTGCGGTGCCATCCCACTGGGCAAACACGGTGGTATGCCACGGCCAGCCCTTCACCCAGACGTGGTTGACCGTGAGATGGAGAGTGGGCAGAACACGGCCGAGGCGCTCGAACCACCGGCGCAGGGCTTGCTTGTCGTGGCGCTCCCCACCAAGCGCGTGGGCGCCACCAACCCGGTGATGGACATGCGGCGCGATGGCCTTCACCGCCGCGTCCCAGCGATGGTTGTTGACGTCGTCGAAGCTCTGCCGGATCGATTTCTCGACAATATAGCTGTAAAGCATGTGACCTCTCCAGGCTCATTGGGATGGCGTGACCGGACGCGAGAGCCCCGGCCAGCATCGCGGCCGCGGCTTGCGTCAGGTCAGGGCATTGTCGCATCGGCTCGCAGGGATGTGTCAGTCTCGGTCGAGACCGTCACTTCCTTACCGGACCTTGAGAAGGCGTAGAGCGAGCCCGGGTGGCCCGGTATGGAAAACGCCACGGCGTCACTGTTGGCGAGGCCCATGACGAACCGCAGCGGATCACCCCCGGTCTTCGGTGCGAAAGTGGCGGTGACCTCAAGCAGGTCGCCGCGCGGAACGTAGTAGGCCACCATGTCCAGGTGTCCCTGGTGCAGGCTGCCGCCTTCGATCGGGCGTCCGATGGTGGCTTCCTCGGCGAGAGCCGGGGTTGCAAGAAACAGCGCCGCCAGGAGCGAGGCGCTCAGCGTTTTGCGGATCATCTCATTTGTCCTTTTTTTAGATTGCGTTCACCCTCTATATAGGGTATGGATTACGAATGCAATCTAAAAAAGGAGATGACGATGCGTGTGAGTCGCACTCAGGCCGCGGAAAACCGCGAGACCGTGATCAATGTGGCAAGCCGGCTTTTTCGGGAGCGCGGCTTTGACGGCATCGGCCTCAAGGATCTGATGAAGGGTGCCGGGCTGACCCAGGGTGCCTTTTACAAGCAATTCGAGTCGAAGGACGATCTGGCGGCGCTGGCGTCCAGGCGGGCGATGGAAAGCGCCACCCACAAATGGTCGGCCGCGACCGCAGCACATCCTGGGAACCCGCTCGACGGGGTGATCTCATTCTACCTCAGCATGGACCATCGCAGGGAAAAGATGGACGGCTGCCCGGTCGTTGCGCTCGGTTCGGATGCAGCCAGGCAGGGTGCCGAGGTGAAGGCGTCATTCGAAGACGGCATCAAGGCGTACCTTGAGATGCTCGGCGGTTGGGTTGGCGAGGGCGACAGCGAAAAGAGCGGAAAAAAGGCAATGGCCGTTCTCTCGACGATGGTCGGCGCGGTCGTGCTCTCGCGGGTCGTCAACGATTCCGACCTTGCGCGGGCTTTTCTGGATGCGGCGGCCGATCAGGTTCGCGAAGCAGTCGCCACTTGAACGGCGCGAGCAGCGCCGCCGGCACACCAAGGACAGGAGAGCAGATGCAACGGATTGTCGTCACGGGCATGGGAGCGGTCACGCCCCTGGCCGCCAATGTCGAAGCGTCCTGGTCACGCCTGCTTGCCGGCCGGTCCGGCGTTCGCAGGCTTCCGGACGATGTGGTGGGAGAGCTGCCGGTTAAGATTGGCGGCGTGGTTCCCTCCCTGGGCGAAGATCTGGAGGCTGGTTTCGATGCCGATGCCGTCCTGTCCGCGAAGGATCAGCGCAAGGTGGACCGGTTCATTCTGTTTGCGTTGGCGGCGGCGGAAGAGGCGCTTGCGCAGGCGCAATGGAAGCCTGCGCTGGAAACGGAGCGCCTGCGCACGGCCACGATCATCGCTTCAGGAATCGGCGGGTTCCCCGGCATCACCGAGGCGGTGCGCACGGTGGACCTGCGTGGCGCCCGCCGCCTGTCTCCCTTTACGGTGCCGTCCTTCCTGGTGAACCTCGCGGCGGGCCACATCTCGATCCGTCATGGTTTCAAAGGTCCACTCGGCGCACCGGTGACGGCATGTGCGGCGGGCATCCAGGCGATCGGCGACGCCGCCCGCCTGATCCGCGCCAACGAAGCCGACATCGCCGTATGCGGCGGAACGGAAGCGTGCATCAACACCGTCAGTCTCGGCGGGTTCGCCGCGGCTCGCTCTCTTTCAACCGGCTTCAATTGGGCGCCGGCTCAAGCCTCGCGCCCTTTCGACACATCGCGGGACGGCTTCGTCATGGGCGAAGGGGCCGGCGTGCTGGTCATCGAGGCGTTGAGCCACGCGTTGGCGCGCGGCGCAAAGCCGTTGGCTGAGCTCGTCGGCTACGGCACGACCGCGGATGCCCACCACGTCACCTCCGGCCCGGAGGACGGCGACGGCGCGCGCCGGGCCATGCAGATCGCGATTGCCCAGGCAGGGATTTCGCCACGCCAGGTACGTCATCTCAATGCGCATGCGACCTCCACGTCAGTCGGCGACCTGGGTGAGATCGAAGCGATCAAGAGCGTGTTCGGGCGCGATTTCGCGATAGCTGTCAGTGCGACGAAATCGGCGACCGGACACCTGCTCGGAGCGGCCGGCGGGTTGGGTGCGATCTTCGCAATCCTGGCGCTCAGGGATCAGATTGCTCCGCCAACCCTCAACCTGGGCGAGGCCGATCCGGCCGGCGACGGCATCGACTTCGTCGCAAACGCGCCCCGGCCCATGGAGATGGAGTACGCGATCTCCAATGGCTTCGGCTTTGGCGGCGTGAATGCCAGCGCCCTGTTCAGACGCTGGAACTAACCGGTGGCCGGACGCAGTCATGACCAACGCCCTTTGCCCCGGCCTCTCATGCTTTTCCCAATCCGATCCAACGCAAAGAAGGACACGATTTCCATGAACAAGACCAATCCCGGCGTCGCCCTGGTGACAGGGGCATCCTCCGGCATCGGGCGCGCTACCGCCGACGCATTGCTAGGCGCCGGCTTTCGCGTCTTCGGAACCAGCCGTCGCGCGGCCTCCCAGCAATCCGCCGGCGTGACCATGCTGACCTGCGACGTGACCGACGACGCGTCCGTCGCGACAATGGTCGATGACGTTCTGGCCAAGGCCGGACGCGTAGACCTGCTTGTCAACAATGCCGGCATGGGCCTGTTTGGCGGCGCGGAGGAGTCCTCGACCGCCCAGGCCAAGGCGCTGTTCGAAGTGAACGTCTTCGGCGTCTTGCGCGTGACCAACGCGGTGCTGCCGGCAATGCGACGCCAAGGGAAGGGCAGAATCGTGAATTTGAGTTCGGTGCAGGGGTTCATCCCCGCTCCCTATTTCGCGCTTTACTCAGCGACCAAACATGCCATCGAGGGTTATTCGGAGTCGCTCGATCACGAATTGCGCCCGTTCGGCATTCGCGTTTCGCTGGTGGAGCCCGCCTATACCCGCACATCATTCGAGGACAATCTTGCCGCCCCCGACCGGTCGCTCGAGATCTATGACTCCGCGCGTGCCGGCATGACCACATCAGTGCGGAAGGCGATGGAAAAAGGGGATGCGCCCGAAGTGGTCGCCAAGACCGTTTTGGCCGCTGCAACCGATCCCGCTCCGAAGAAACGCTATGCGGCGGGAAAAATGGCGCGCCAGGTCAGTTTCCTGCGCCGTTTCGTCCCCGCGTCCGCATTCGACAAGAGCCTGCGCAAGCAGCTTGGGCTGCCGGCCTGAAGTCGAGCGCTGCCTTGGCGCGTCAGCGAGCAGCCGCCTGTTTCTCGAGCCTGCGGGCGTATTGCGTCAGCGGAAAGCACATGACGAAGAAGATCAGCGCCACCAGCCCGTAGACCTTGAACGGTTCGAAGGTCGCATTGTTGATGGCGTTGGAGGTCCGTACCAGTTCCTCGAAACCGATGATCGAGGTCAGCGCGGTCGATTTGATCAGCTGAACCAGGAAGCCGACGGTGGGTGCGCGGGTGATCGAAAAGGCTTGGGGCAGGATGATCAGCCTCAGCTCCTGCAGATAGTGCAGGCCAAGGCTGGCGCCGGCGTCCCATTGGCCGAGGGGTAGCGCCGCGACGCCCGAGCGCCAGATCTCGGCGAGATAGGCGCTGGCGAAGAAGGTGAGGCCGAGCGCCGCCGCCGTCCACGGTTCGATGCGCAGGCCGAGCATCGGCAGGCCGAAGAACATCAGGAACAGCTGCATCAAGAGCGGCGTTCCCTGGAACAGGGCGATGTAGCCGGAAGCAACACGCCTGCTCCACTTGTTCTTGGCGATCCTGAAGAACAGCACGACCAGGCCGACGATGCCGCCGCCGATGAAGGCGGCCAGCGATAGCAGCACCGTCCAGCGGGTGGCGAGCAGCAGGTTGCGTACGATGTCCCAGAAGGTGAACTCGATCATGACACGCCGGCTCCGAGCGCACGGCGTCCGCCTGACACCAGCAGCCGGCGCAAGGCCATCGACAGAGCAAGATAGACCAGCGTCACGACGAAATAGGTCTCGAAAGAGCGGAAGGTGCGCGCCTGCAGCATATCGGCCTCGTAGGTCAGTTCACGCACGGCGATCTGCGACACCACGGCCGACTCCAGCATCATGATGACGATCTGGCTGGTCAGCGCGGGATAGATGATCTTGAGTGCCTGCGGCAGCACGATCTTGATGAAGACCTGGCGTGGCCGCAAGCCCAATGCGAGCGCTGCTTCCGTCTGCCCGCCAGGCACGGCGTCAAGCCCGGCGCCGACGATCTCGATGGTGTAGGCCGCCATGTTGAGCGTCATTGCCAGCATGGCGGCCAGGATCGGGTCGAGCCGGATGCCGAGGCTCGGCAGGCCGAAGAAGATGAAGAACAGCTGCACCAGGAACGGCGTGTTGCGCATCACCTCGACGTAACAGGCGATTGCCCGCTTGAGCAGAACGGGGCCGTTTCGTCGCCCCGCGGCACCCAGGATGCTGAGCAGCGTTCCGGCAAGCGTGGTCACGGCGATCAGCAGGATCGTCGTGGCCGCGCCGTGCGCGATGTCGCCCAGAGCATCCGGGAGCCAGGCAAAGGCCACGGAAACTCAATCCTTGAGGTTTTCGGGATTGAGCGGCGTCTTCAGCCAGGCTTTCGAGCTTTCGTCCAGCTTGCCGTCGGCCAGCATCTTGGCGACCGCATCGTTGACGGCCTTCTTCAGGCCGTCCTCGTTCTTGTTGAGGCCGATATGCGAAGGCGAGGTCAGAAGCTGGAACTTCTGCTCCGGCTTCAGCGCATCCTGCTTGGCCAGCACCTGCGCGCCGACATCGTTGCCGACGACCATCAGCTGCGTCTGGCCGGAGATGAAGGCCTGGATCACCGAATTGTAGTTGTCGAAGCGCTTGATGTCGGCCGACGCCGGTGCTGCCTCGGTGAGCGAGGTGTCTTCCAGCGTGCCACGATTGACGGCGATCGACTTGTCGGCGAGGTCTTCCTTGCCCTTGACCGTCAGTGCCGCCGGACCGATCACGGCGATGTAGTAGGGCGCGTAGGCGGCGGCGAAGTCGATGACCTGTTCGCGTTCCTTCGAGTAGCCGACGCTCATCAGGATGTCGACGCGCTTGTCGTTCAGATACGGGATGCGGTTCTGGCCGGTGACGGCGACGGGATTGAGCTTCACCTTGAGCGTGTCGGCAATGTATTGCGCGACGTCCATGTCATAGCCCTTGAGGCTCATATCGGCGCTGGCCGAGGAGAAGGGCGGAAAGTCGGCGAAGACGCCGACATTGATGGTGCCGGCCTTGGTGATGTCCGCCAGTGCATCGGCGCTGGCGGCCTGAATCGACAGGCCGAAGCCGGCCGTGCCGAGCATCAGCACGGCGGCGATGGCTGAAAATGTCTTGCGGATTGTCATTGTTATTCCCCTGTCTGGACGCTTTGTTTGACACGACCGCCGGCTCCAGCGCGGCGGCCGCCTTTGCTTTTCTGAAAGTCAGGCGCCCTTGCCTGTGATCGCCGGGCTGAACACCATCAGGCTCAGGATCTCGAACAGTACCTGTGCCGCGGCGTGCGCCGTGTTGGTGGTCGAGTCGTATTGCGGCGCCACCTCGACGACGTCGCCGCCGACGATGTTGAGACCCTTGAGGCCGCGCAGCAGTTCGAGCACCTCGCGTGTCGTCAGCCCGCCGACTTCCGGCGTGCCGGTGCCGGGCGCGAAGGCCGGATCGACGCTGTCGATGTCGAAGGAGACATAGGTCGGGCCGTCGCCGACTATTCTGCGCGCCTTCTCGATGATGGCCGGAATGCCGAGACCGGTCACCTCCTCGGCATGCACCACGGTCATGCCGGACTCGTAGGTGAATTCCCACAGATATTCGGCCGAGCCGCGGATGCCGATCTGGATCGTGCGCGTCGGGTCGAGCACGCCGTCAAGCACCGCGTTGCGGAACGGGCCGCCATGGTGGAACTTGGTCATGTCGAACAGGCCACTGGTGTCGCAGTGGGCGTCGATATGGATCAACCCGACCGGAGCTTTCTTGCCGACGGCCTTCAGGATCGGGTGGCTGATCGAATGGTCGCCGCCGATCGAAAGCGGGATGACGCCGGCATCGACGATCTGGTTGGTGCGGCGCTCGATATCCTCATGACTGGTCTCAAGCCGGTAGCGGCTGCGAAACGGCGTGTCGCCGATGTCGGCGACCCGGAGCTCATGTGTGGGCGCGCATTCCAGCACGTGATTGTAGGGGCCGATGCGCTCGATGGCGCGCAGCGCTCGCGGCCCGAAGCGCGAGCCTGGCCGGTTGGTGACGCCGAGATCCATCGGCACTCCGATCATCGCTACCTGAAGGTCGCCGAAATCCGGATTGTCGGCCGATATTTCCCGGTAGGGCGCGGCGAGGAAGGTCGGGATGCCTGAATAGGGCGCCAGCCGCGTGCCGCTTTTGGAGAAGATCTTGTCGGCGACCTTGCGGAATTTCGGGTCGAACATCTCGCCGCCATGGCTTTCACCATATTTGCGACGCAACGCGTCGAGCTTGCCGCGATCGTATCCCATGTCCGCTCCTCCTGGGCTGATACAGTGCCGACGCGGGTGACGCCTGCGAACCGACCGTCATCCGGCCGGGCCGCTGTCCCGGTGGCTGCCTGCAGATTTCACGTCTTGATGCTGTTCCAGGTTCAGTGTCCGGCAGCGGCATTGAAAAATCAATTGATATTGTTAGGGTGTTTTCTGTGAGAAAATCTCACAATAAAGTTGATACCCATGACCAAGCGCCTGCCACCGCTTAATCCGCTGCGCGCCTTCGAGGCAACGGCCCGGCATGGCTCGCTGACCAAGGCGGCCATTGAGCTGAATGTCACCCATGGCGCCGTCAGCCATCAGATCAAGGCGCTCGAGCAGTCGCTCAATGTCAAGCTGTTCGAGCGGGCCGGCCAGCGGGTCAAACTGACACCGCATGGCGCGGAGCTTCTGCCGGCGGTGTCGACCGCCTTCGACGGCATCGCCGCCGCCACCCAGCGCATGACAAGGCCGGCGAGCAGCGGCACACTTTCGGTCTCCTGCGTGCCGGCGCTTCTGTTGTTGTGGATGACACCGCGGCTCGGCAGTTTCATGGCGCAATATCCCGACATAAGGCTGACGCTTATTCCTTCCAACGATCCCAAGGATTTGCGGGCGCCCACCATCGATGTCTGCGTGCATTATGGCGACGGCAGCTGGACCGATTGCTGGATGCGCAAATGGTCGGGCCTCGAACTGTTTCCCGTGGTCAGCCCGACACTGATCAACAACCGGCCGATCCGCAGCGTCAGGGATCTCGCCGACCATGTCTTCCTGCATGGCGACGACGGCCGCGAATGGCACACCTGGCTGGCGGCGGCCGATGCGCTGGACCTGGAGCGGGGTCGTCGCCATCACCTCGGCGATGCGCGTATGGCGACCGAGGCGGCGGTGCATGGCCATGGCGTGGCGCTGGGCGACTCGGTGACGGCAAGCGCGCTGCTGGCCAGGGGCATGCTGGTCGCGCCGTTCAGCCTGTCGGTGCCGGCGGTCGACGATTTCTATGTCGTCTGCCGCAACGAGATGCGGACGACGCCGATCGTGCAGGTGTTCATCGACTGGCTGTTCGCCGAGAAGGCCGGGGATGACGGGCGCGCCGACGCCCCGGTGGCCGGCCGCATCGTCAGCCGCCGCAAGCGTCCGGCGCTCAGGGTGATGGGCGCCAAATCCGCAGGCTGATGCCAGGCTGCGCGCCGCCGCATGCAGGCAGCTCTTTTTGTCGGGCCAGCCTGAAAGCGGGCAGCGTTCCGGCCGATTCGATGCTATGAGGCCTGTCGCGATTGTGGATGGCAGGCAGCGAAGGCGGTGTTGAAACATGGCTAAGACCGATATTGCGCGGCGCGTCTACAATCACACCTGGAAGCTCGATCCTATCGTGCGCAGCCTGCTCGATACGGATTTCTACAAGCTTTTGATGCTGCAGATGATCTGGGGCATGTATCCCAAGGTCGACACCACCTTCTCGCTGATCAACCGCACAACTTCGGTGCGCCTTGCCGACGAGATCGACGAGAGCGAACTGCGCGAACAGCTCGACCATGCCCGCACGCTGCGCTTCTCCAAGAAGGAGATGATCTGGCTCGGCGGTAACAATTTCTACGGCCGCAAGCAGATCTTCGAGCCGGAATTCCTCGCTTGGCTGGAAGGCTTCCGGCTGCCCGAGTACGAGCTGTCGAAGCGCGACGGGCAGTATGAGCTGACCTTCAGCGGGCCGTGGATGTACACCACGCTGTGGGAAATCCCGGCGCTCGCCATCATCAATGAACTTCGATCGCGCGCGGCGATGCGGGCGTTCGGGCCTTTCGCGCTCGACGTGCTCTATGCCCGCGCCAAGTCCAAGATGTGGGCCAAAACCGAGCGGCTGAAGGCGCTGCCCGGCATCCGCATCTCGGACTTCGGCACGCGCCGGCGCCATTCCTTCCTGTGGCAGCGCTGGTGCGTCGAGGCGCTGAAGGAAGGCATCGGCGAAGCGTTCACCGGCACCTCCAACGTGCTTCTGGCCATGGACAACGACCTCGAAGCGCTCGGCACCAACGCACATGAGCTGCCGATGGTGTTCGCCGCGCTTGCCGACTCGGAAAAAGAGCTGAGGCAGTCGCCCTACAAGGTGCTGCAGGACTGGCAGCGTTACTATGGCGGCAATCTGCTGATCGTGCTGCCCGACGCCTTCGGCACTGCCTCCTTCCTGCGCGACGCGCCGGACTGGGTGGCCGACTGGACAGGCTTTCGCCCCGACAGCGCGCCGCCGATCGAAGGCGGCGAGAAAATCCTGTCCTGGTGGCGCGACAAGGGCAAGGATCCCAAGCAGAAGCTGTTGATCTTCTCCGACGGGCTCGAGGTCGAGACGATCGAGGAGACCTATCGCCACTTCAAGGGCAAGGTGCGTATGTCCTTCGGCTGGGGCACCAATCTGACCAATGATTTCGAAGGCTGCGCGCCGACGGAAACCAACAGCCTCGACGCCATATCGCTGGTTTGCAAGGTCACCGAGGCCAATGGCAGGCCAGCGGTCAAGCTTTCCGACAATCCGGCCAAGGCGACCGGCGATGTGAAAGAGATCGAGCGGTATCTCAGGATCTTTGGCGAGAAGGACCGCGTGGAGCAATTGGTCAAGGTGTGAGGGGATGGGGCTCCTGGCATCGCCTGCAAAGATGGAATCTCGGATAGCTTGAGTTCCCGCACACCCCCCTCTGTCCTGCCGGACATCTCCCCCGCAAGGGGGGAGATTGGCCGCTTCGACCAGTCCGCCTTTTTCTCCGAAGTTGAAAATTGGCGAAAGCCTGGGCGACATCCGATCTCCCCCCTTGCGGGGGAGATGGCCGGTAGGCCAGAGGGGGGTGTGAAGGATCGCGGCGGCGAAGGTTATCGCCTCTTGATCACAAGCTTCATCTGCTTATTCGTATCCCTCCCCACCCCCGCCTTCGCGCACGCCTCCGACCGTGGCCACGTCCTGCTCCTGCCGACCGGCTACTATCTGGTCGGCGGCGCCTTCGCCGTGGCCGTCAGCTTCCTCGTCCTTGCGCTGCTGCCTGCGGATTCACTTGACCGCTTTTGGCGACGGCGCCTGCCGTTATTCGCCCTCGGTGACGCCACCCGCGCCGCCATCAGCCTGCTATCCTTCGCCGGCTTTGCAATTCTCATCGCCGCCGGCCTTTTCGGCAGCCGCGACCCACTTTCCAATCCTCTGCCACTGGTGATCTGGACGCTGTTGTGGGCCGGCCTCACGCTGTTGCAAGGCCTCTTCGGCGACCTCTGGTCATGGCTGAACCCCTGGTATGGACCATGGCGTCTCGCCTCGCGCCTGGTCGGGACCGGGGATCACGGAGCATGGCGCCTGCCCCGTTGGGTCGGCTGCTGGCCGGGTGCCATCCTGTTCTTCGCCTTCGCCTGGTTCGAACTCATCGATCCCGCGCCCGACGATCCGGCACGGCTGGCTTTTGCCGCCGGCCTATATTGGCTGTTCTCTTTCCTCGCCATGCTGGCGTTCGGCTATCGCGGCTGGAGCCGCAGCGGTGAATTCCTGACGGTCTTCTTCTCGATGGTGGCGCGCTTTGCCATGGTCGAACGCAACCAAGACGGCCGGCTTGCACTTTGCTGGCCCGGCGCCAAGCTGCTGGCCGCGGAGCCCTTGCCGGCCAGCGGCATCGCCTTTCTGCTGCTGGCCCTGTCGTCGGTATCCTTCGACGGCCTGTCGAAGACCTTCTTCTGGCTCGGCCTGTTCGGTATCAACCCACTCGAATTTCCCGGCCGCACCGCGCTGATCGGCAGCGGCACTTTCGGGCTGATCCTGACATTCGCGCTGCTGGCCGCGGTGTTCCTGCTTGCCGTCCGGCTCGGCCAGCGTCTTGCCGGCAGCGATCACACTCTCGGCCAGGCCGCAGGCCTGCTGGTGTGGTCGATCGTGCCGATCGCGCTCGCCTATCACGTTGCGCATTATCTGACGGCGCTGCTCGTCGACGGCCAATATGCGCTCGCGGCACTTTCCGATCCGTTCGCGATGGGCTGGAACCTGTTCGACACCGCCGACATGCAGATCGAGACCGGCATCGTTGCGGGGGCGAACTCTGCGTGGTGGCTGTGGAATATCCAGGCCGGCGCCATCATCCTGGGCCATGTGCTCGCCGTCCTCGTCGCTCACGGCTTCGCCTGGCGCCTGCACCCACAGCCCTCCCGCGCGGCACTCAGCCAGCTCCCGCTCACCTTGCTGATGATCGCCTACACCGTCTTCGGCCTCTGGTTGCTTGCCACGCCGACCACAGGGTGAGAAAAGGCGACCAACATACCTTTGGGGAAAGCCCGCTTGCCACGTCGGGGCTTTGGTGATTTAGTTTGTATACATGCGATTTTTTGCCTCGTTACAGCCAGTCAAAACTCAAGAACAGGGGAACTGCCGTGACTGACAAGAATGGGTTTTTCGATCTCTCCAGATCCACGCTCACCCGCCGCACGGCGCTGAAGGGTCTGGCCGCGGGCGCCGGCCTCGGCCTGGCCCCCGGCTTCGTCCGCTATTCCCAGGCGCAGAGCTCGGCGCCGATCAAGATCGGCTTCCAGTCGCACCGCACCGGCATCGGCGCTGCCTACGGCCGCTGGTACGAGAAGACCACGGCTGCCGCGGTCAAGGCGATCAATGCCGCCGGCGGCATCAACGGCCGCCAGGTCGAGGTGATCATCGAGGACGACGGCACCGATCCCGGCCGTGGCGCCGAGGTGGTCGGCAAGTTCGCCACCCAGCACAAGACCGACATCGTCTTCGGCACGCTGTTCTCGCATGTCGTCATCGGCTCGGCGCCCGCCGCCGGCGAAAACAAGATGCCCTATTTCGTCGTCAGCGAAGGCCATCACGTCGCCTCGACAAAGCTGAACCGCTATGTCTTCCAGCCCGGCATCACCGACGTGAAGAGCCAGATCCAGTCGATGGCGCCGTGGATCGCGGCCAATGCCGGCAAGAAGGTGACGCAGATCTTCCCCGATTTCGCCTTCGGCTACGACCATCGCGACTACCTGCCGCCGGCACTGAAGGCGCAAGGCGCCGAGGTCATCGCGCAGATCGCCATCCCGCCGACGGAATCGTCCTTCACCAAATACTTCCCGCAGATCCCGGCCGAGACCGAGGTGATCTACCACGTCATGGTCGGCCCGGCCGTGCTCACCTTCGTCAAGGAGCTCGGCGAGTTCTACGGCTCCAACCGGCCGCAACTGTTCGGCTTCATCGATTCGCTCGAGGCCACCGACATCAACAGCCCCGGCCTCGAATTCCTCGACGGCAGCCATTTCTGGGAAGGCTCGCCGCGCTATGCCCAGGCCGATGATTCCGAAGCGCAGAAGGCCTATCGCGCTGCTGTCGGCATCGACGACAATGGCGCCGCCGTCGGAGACCCCAAGGACGTCTCCACTGCCGCGCACATGTTCGGCTGCTGGGAGACGCTCTACGTCGTCAAGAAGGCGATGGAAGATGCCGGCTACAAGGGACCGGAAGACCGCGCCAAGCTGGTCGAGGCGACCGAAGCCCTGACCGAATTCGCCGAAGGTGCCGAGCATCCGCAGGGGCCGAAAACCTTCAACGGCAAGATCCACCAGTGCTTTGGCATCCAGAACATCTCCAAGGTCGAGGGCGGCAAGCTCAAGGTCGTGCACAAGACCAAGATCGAGGACGGGCTTTACGAGGCCGAGGGGGATTATACGACGCAGGCGCTGTGAGGCTTAGCTTCAGTAGCGTGAGCGCCAAGGCACCCCCCTCTGTCCTGCCGGACATCTCCCCCGCATGGGGGGAGATCGGCGGTTTGTGCGGCAGCGCCCATCAGCCAGCGTTGATGATTGGCGAAACCAGCGACGACATCCAATCTCCCCCCTTGCGGGGGAGATGCCCGGCAGGGCAGAGGGGGGTGCCTCGCGCATCCGTTGGCGCATAGCCCATGCACTTCGGTCCCCACCTTCTCCTCGCCGCCCTCGAAGGCCTCGTCACATCCGCGGTGCTGGCGCTGACCGCGCTTGGCCTGTCGCTTGTGTTCGGCGTGATGCGGGTGGTCAATGTCGCGCATGGCGAGTTCTTCATGCTGGGCGCGGTGCTCGCCTGGGCGATCACCACGGCCATCGGCGGTCACCCTGTGCTCGGCTTCCTGGCGGCGCTGGTGATTGCGCCGCTGATCGTCGGCGCCATTGCGTTGGTCGCCGAACGGCTGGTGCTGCGCCGGCTCAATTACAATCCGGAAGCCACCATCGTCGCCACCATCGGCATGCTCTACATCATCCAGCAATTGGCGCTGACTTTTTACGGCCCGGAGGCGCGGCCGGTGGAGCCGCCGTTCAGCTACCGCATCCTTTTGCCTTGGTTCGGTTACTCCGGCTACAAACTGTCTGTTATCGCCGCTTCCGCGCTGCTGCTCACCGCGACATGGCTGGTGCTGACGCGCACCAGGATCGGCCTCGTCATGCGCGCCACGCAGTATGACAGCGAAACGGCGCAAGCCTTCGGCATCCCTGTCGGCCGTGTCTATGGCGGCGTCTTCGCGCTTGGGGCCATGCTGGCGGCCATTGCCGCGGTGCTGATCGTGCCGATCAGCCAGGCGCATTATCTGATGGGACAGGATCCGCTGCTGCTCTCCTTTATCGTCGTCATCATCGGCGGCCTCGGCTCGCTGCGCGGCACGGTCGTCGCCGCCGTGCTGATCGGCCTCTCCGACGGCATCATCTCGATGTTCTTCTCGCCGACTTTGGCCAAGATCATCGCAACGCTGCTGGTCGCCATGGTGCTGGTGTTCCGCCCGCAAGGCCTGTTCGGGACGGCATCGCGATGAGCGAAGCTTCGCCGGCAAAAGCCTATGCCCTGCATCTCGGCGTCATCGCGCTGCTCTTCGTGCTGAGCTTCCTGCTGCCGGAGTACTATCACGGACTGCTTGCCCGCATCATGGTGCTGGCGGTCTTTGCCATGGGCTACAACATGCTGTTCGGCTATGTCGGCCTGCTCAGCCTCGGCCACGCCATGTTCTTTGCCGCCGGTCTCTATGGCGCCGGCCTTGCTGTCATCCAGCTTGGCTGGGGCGTACCAGCGGCTTTCCTCAGCGGAATTGCCTGCGGCGCTGTGCTGGCGCTGGTGATCGGCCTGCTGGCGCTCCGCGCCTCGGGCGTCGCCTTCATGATCGTCACCATGATGTTCGCCCAGGTTTTTTATCTCCTCATTCTTTATTTCGCGACGTGGACTGGCGGCGACCAGGGCATGGTCGTCCCGCAGCCGGCGCGGGTGCTTAGCTTCGGCACGACATCGCTCGAACTCACCAATCCAACGGTGCGCTACTTGACAGCGCTCGGGCTGTTTTCGATCGTGCTTCTCGTCAAGTTGGCCATGGTCCGCTCCCGCTATGGCCGCGTGCTGGTCGCCATCCGCGAGAACGAGGAGCGGACGAAGATGCTGGGATACGACACTTTCTCCAACAAGCTCACCGCCGTCGTCATCTCCGGCACCATCTGCGCTGCCTCGGGCGCCGCCTACGCGCTGCTGTTCGGCTATGTCGGATCGAGTTTCGCTTCGGTGCAGTATTCGATCCTGCCGCTGCTGTGGGTGCTGCTGGGGGGTGCTGCCACAACGCTCGGGCCGCTGATCGGCACGCTGTTCATGTATTATGTCATCGATATCACCAGCGGCTACACCTCCGCCTATCTGCTGATAGTCGGCATCGCGCTCATCCTTTTGGTGCTTTTTTTCCCAAAGGGCATTCTGGGCAGCATCCGCCAGCGCTGGCTCGGGTGGCTGCCATGATGCCGCTTTTGACCACCAAGGGCCTGTCGCGCAACTTCGGCGGCCTGCGCGCCGTCGACAATGTCGATTTCGCGCTGATGCCCGGCGAAATCCGCGCCGTGATCGGCCCCAACGGGGCGGGGAAAACCACCTTCGTCAGCCTGGTCAGCGGCCGCATCCAGCCGTCTGCCGGCATGATCGTCTTCGACGGCGCCGACATCACCAATCTGCCTGCCTATGTCAGGGTCCGCAGGGGTATCGCCTACACCTTCCAGCTCACCAGCGTCTATGCCAACCTGTCCGTTTACGCCAACGTCGCGTTGCCCGTGCAGCTGACGCTGCGGCATGGCCATTCCAAGAGCGCGATACAGGCCGCTGTCATGACCGCGCTCGAACGCACCGGCCTGGCCGATCGTGCCCACATGCCGGCCGGCCAATTGTCCTACGGCCATCAGCGCCTGCTGGAAGTGGCGATGGGCCTGGCGCTGAAGCCGCGCCTGCTGATCCTCGACGAACCGACGCAAGGCCTGGCCGACTCTGAGATCGACAATTTCATCACGTTGGTGCGCGAGATCGCCAAAAATGCCACCGTGCTTCTGATCGAGCACAACATGCCCGTGGTCATGCAACTGGCCGACCGCATCACCGTCTTCAACGCCGGCAAGATCCTCGCCGAAGGCACGCCCGAAGCAATCCGCGGGAACGTGGCGGTGCAGGAAGCCTATCTAGGGACCGCCCCATGACCGAGACAAACAAGGCCGAGGCGACGTCTCAAGCACTCACCATCTCGGGGCTCGACTGCTTCTATGGCGAGGTCCAGGTGCTCTATGGCCTCGACCTGGTGCTGAACAAGGGCGAGGTGCTGTGCCTGTTCGGCCGCAACGGCGCCGGCAAGACGACGACGCTCAAAGCCATCATGGGGCTGGTTCCCTCGAGCGCCGGCTCGATCAGGCTCGACGGTCAGGAATTGACTCGGCTACCGGCACATGAAGTGCCCAAGGCCGGCGTCGCCTATGTGCCGCAGGGAAGGCGGCTGTTCGCCGAGATGACGGTGGCGGAAAACATCGAGATCGGCCTGATGGCGCGCGGCAAGGGCAAGGCGACGCGTGAAAATGTGCTCGACCTCTTTCCGCTGCTGCGCCAGCGGCTGCGGCAACGTTCAGGCACACTGTCCGGCGGCGAACAGCAGATGCTGGCGATGGCACGCGCACTCTGCCTCGAACCGCAAGTGCTGCTGCTCGACGAGCCGACGGAGGGCCTGATGCCGTCGATGATCGCCAAGATCCGCGAGACGGTGTCGAAGCTGCGCGACATGGGGGTCTCGACGATCCTGGTCGAACAGCGCGTCGATGCGGTGCTTTCGGTCGCCGACCGCGTTGCCTTCATCGAGAACGGCCGCAATCGCGAGACGGTCGATGTCGAGGAATTGCGTGCCGACCCGTCGGCGGTGCGCCGTTATGTCGGCGTGGGCTGATCAGCCGAAGAACAGAAAACCCGTTACCAAAAATGTCGGGATCAGCACCAGGCCCGACCATGCCATATAGCCGAAAAAGCCCGGCATCTTGACGCCGCGATGCCTGGCGATGGCGTAGACCATGAAGTTCGGCGCATTGCCGATATAGGTGTTGGCACCCATGAACACCGCGCCTGCGGAGATCGCCGCCAAAGTCGAGGCGAATTCCGTCATCAGGTGCCGGGGGTCGCCGCCGGCAAGCTCGAAGAACACCAGATAGGTCGGCGCATTGTCGAGGAAGGATGACAGCGCCCCTGTCAGCCAGAAATAGGCGAGGTCATTGGGCCCTCCCGAGGGCGAAGTGACGAGGGCGACCAACGGCGCCAGCGCGCCCTCATGGCCGGCCCTCAGGATAGCGACGACCGGCACGATGCAGATGAAGATGCCGGCAAACAATTTGGCCACCTCTGATATCGGACCCCAGTTGAAGCCGTTGGCTTCGCGGTATTCCTTGCGCGAAATGGCAAGTGAAACGAGGGCAAGCGCCAGGATGAGAGCGTCGCGCACCAGATTCTGCAGTTCCAGGCTGACCCCGAACACGGAGAAGCTGACGCCCGGCTTCCAGGCCGCCGACAGCAGGATGGCGCCGATCACGCCCGCCAGCAGCGGAAGGTTGGCCAGGCCGCGCAGACGCACCTTGGTATCCGGTGTCGGATCCTTGATCTTCGGCGCGCCAGCCTCGCGCCGGTGCAGGATGATGTCGATGCCCAGGAAGACGGCCAGCACGACGCCGCCGACGAACAGCGTTTCGCGCCAGAGGTTGGCGGTCGTCCAGAAGAAATCGACGCCTCTGAGGAAACCGACGAACAAAGGCGGGTCACCCAAAGGTGTCAGCGAGCCGCCGATGTTGGAGACGAGGAAGATGAAGAAGATGACAACATGGGCGTTGAACGGCCTGTTATCATTGGCGCGGATGATCGGCCGGATCAGGATCATCGAGGCACCGGTCGTGCCGATCACCGAGGCCAGCAGCGCGCCGACCAGCAGCAGGCCGGCATTCACCAGCGGCGTGCCGTGAATGTTGCCGGCAATGAGAATGCCGCCCGAAATGGTGAACAGCGCAAACAGCAGGATGATGAACGACATGTATTCGGTGAGCAACGCATGCAGCACCGCTTCGGTCGCTGTGGGGACACCGAAGGCAACCGCCAGCGGCAGGACCACCAGAGCGCCCCAAAGGGCCGCGATCTTGCCGTAGTGATGCTCCCAGACATGAGGAAACAGCAGCGGACCGGTGGCGATCGACAACAGCAGCCCGGCAAAGGGCAGCGTCCACCACAGCGACATCGAAGCGCCGGGCAGGCCGTGTTCCTCCGCCGCGAAAGCTTGTGCCGGAAACAGCGTAGCGGCAATTATCGCAGCGCATGCAGCCAACAGGGGAATCGGATATGAAAAAGGCCCCCTCATCCGGCCGCTACGCGGCCATCTGCTCCCCGTTGGGGAGAAGAGACGAGCTTCGGCGCCGGCAGCCTCCTCTCCCCTAGGGGAGAGGTCGGATCGCCCCGAATTGCCCTTCGCAATTCGGCTGGCAATCCGGGTGAGGGGGACCTTCACCGAAGGCGACAATCCTGCCTTTAAACATCGGATCTCTACCTGTTGCCCCACGATCCGTTCAATCCGACAAAGGGTCTTCGAGCGTCACGCCGGCGTCGCGCATGCGCTGCAGCATGGCATGGAGCGAGCCGTTGAGATCGATGCCGCGGCAGGCATCGAGCCGCACTATGGTTTTAAAGCCCTGGCTAACGGCGTCCAGCGCCGAGAAGGCAACGCAGAAATCGGTCGCCAGCCCGACCAGGGTCAGCGTGTCGATGCCGCGCTCCCGGAGGTAGCCGGCAAGGCCGGTCTGTGTCGTGCGATCGTTTTCGAAGAAGGCCGAGTAGCTGTCGATATCAGGCCGGAATCCCTTGCGGATGACGAGTTCGGCCTTGGTCCAGGCGAGGCCGGAATGGAAATCGGAGCCCAAGCTGCCCTGGATGCAGTGGTCCGGCCACAGCGTCTGCTGGCCGTACGGCATCTCGATCATGGTGAAGGGATGCGCGCCCGGATGGCTCGAAGCAAAGCTGGAGTGACCGGCGGGATGCCAGTCCTGCGTCAGCACGACATGGTCGGTTCGCCGGATCAGGTCGTTGACCAGCGGCACGATCTCATCGCCGCCAGCAATCGCCAGCGCGCCGCCCGGACAAAAATCGTTCTGCAGGTCGATGACGACAAGCGCTTCGTCGGCCATGGGCTTTCCTCTTCCGTATGCAGGCTCCAGTGGAAAATGCCGCTGACGCGACCGGACGCAGAAACTTGACCAGATGGCCGGCGGCGTCAACCTCTCGCGACATAACAGACCGGACGCAGAAACTTGACCAGATGGCCGGCGGCGTCAACCTCTCGCGACATAACAAATGCGTGCCGGCCGGGTCGCTGCAAACTCCGGCTTTGACAAATCCTGCGGGCTTGATATCATTTGCATACGAATGAATTTCTCGGCTTGAACGCCGGAAATACCGGATTCGGAAAGTTCCTTTTCTGGAAGGCAAAGCGTGATCCGTTACGCGAAACCCACCTCGGTCGACGAAGCGCTCGCTTTGCTTGGCGAGGGCGCCTGGCGCATCCTTGCCGGCGGCACCGATTTCTATCCGGCACAGGGCAGCAAACCCTTCCGCGACAATGTTCTCGACATTAACGGCCTGGGTTCGCTGCGCGGCATTGCCGAGACGAGCGACCATTTCGTCATCGGCGCGCGCACGACCTGGACCGACATCGTCCGCCACCCCTTGCCGCCGGCCTTCGATGCCTTGAAACAGGCGGCGCGCGAGGTCGGCTCGGTGCAGATCCAGAACGTCGCCTCGGTCGCCGGCAATGTCTGCAACGCGTCGCCGGCCGCCGACGGTGTGCCTGCCCTGCTCGTCCTCGATGCCGAGGTCGAGCTGCGCTCGGTGGCAGCCACGCGGCACCTGCCGCTGCAGGACTTCATTCTCGGCAACCGCCGAACGGCTCTGCTGCCCGGTGAGATGGTCACGGCCATCCGCGTGCCGAGACCCGCTGCTACGGGCATGTCGGCTTTCGTCAAGCTCGGCGCGCGCCGTTATCTCGTCATTTCCATTGCCATGGTGGCGGCACGTCTGGTCGTCGAAAACGGCCTTGTCCGGCAAGCGGCGGTCGCCGCCGGCTCCTGCTCGGTGGTGGCCAGGCGGCTGGCCGGCGTCGAAGCCGCGTTGTGCGGGCTGCCGGCGGATGGCGGACTTGCCTTTGCGGTCCTGTCCGCGCCGATGAGCGAACTGTCGCCGATCGCCGATGTGCGCGGCAGCGCCGAATACCGGCTCGATGCGGTGCGCGAGATTGTTGCCCGCGCCGTGCTCGCGGCTGTGGGCCGGACGACTTGCGAAGAGGTGGCGGCATGAGCCAAATTCAGCCTGACGCGCGTGAAGCCTTGCCCGATCCGAGCAGTGCCCAGCCAGGCTTCGGCGCTGCGCGCGCCGATATCGTCTTCGAGGTCAACGGCGCCGCCGTCTCGGTCAATGTGCCGCCGCTGCGCCGGCTGTCTCTGGTGCTGCGCGACGAACTGGGGCTGACCGGCACCAAGGTCGGCTGCGATGCCGGCGATTGCGGCGCCTGTACGGTGCTGGTCGACGGCGATCCCGTCTGCGCCTGCCTGATGCCGGCGGCTTCCGCTGCCGGCGCATCGGTGACGACAGTCGAAGGGCTTTCCAACGGCCGGCTGTCGGCGTTGCAGGCCTCTTTCCTCGCCTACGGCGCCGCGCAGTGCGGGATCTGCACGCCCGCCCTGTTGGTTGCGGCGACGGCGTTGCTGGAGAAGAAGGCGAGCCCCACCGAGGTCGAGGTACAGGACGCGCTCGGCGGAATTCTGTGCCGCTGCACCGGCTACCGGAAGATCATTGCCGCAGTGATGGATGCCTCGCTGCAGGCAGCAAGCCTGGATTTCCGCTTGCCCCCATCCGGCCACGCGATCGGCTCCTCGCCGATCCGACTCGACGGCGTGCCGAAGGTCACCGGGGCTGAGAAATTCGGCGGCGATTCCTTCCCCGCCGATGCGCTGGCCGTGCTGGTGGTCCGCTCGCCGCATTATCACGCCAGTTTCGCCTTCGGCGACCTCGACGGCTGGGCGAAACAGCATCCTGGCATCGCCGGGGTCTTCACCGCCGCCGACATTCCGGGAAAAAACTGTTTCGGCGCTATCGGCCCATTCGCCGACCAGCCGGCGCTGGCCGTAGGTTTTACTCGTCTTCGCGGCGAGGCGGTGGCGCTGGTCGCCGGCGAGCGCGAGGCGATCCTCGATCTCGACCTGTCGGATTTTCCTATCCGCTGGAGCGAACTGCCGCATTTTCTGCAACCCACTGAGGCGCAGGCTGAGGGTGCTGCGCTGATCCATGAAAGTCGGCCGGCGAACCTGCTCACCTCCGGCCTGGTCGAACGCGGCGACCCCGAGACGGCGCTTGCCGGCGCTGCGTTCACCGTGTCCGGCGCCATCGACACCTCCTATGTCGAGCACGCCTATATCGAACCGGAAGCCGGCTATGCCTATCTGGACGGCGACACGCTGGTGGTCGTCGCCTGCACCCAGGCGCCTTATATGGACCGCGACGAGACGGCGAAGGTGCTCGGCCTAGCCGTCGACAAGGTGCGCATCGTGCCGACCGCGACCGGCGGCGGTTTCGGCTCCAAACTCGACGTTTCGCTGCAGCCGCTGATCGGCCTTGTGGCGATGAAGACGGGGCGGCCGGCGGCACTCGCCTACACCCGCAACGAATCGATGATGTCGACCACCAAGCGCCATCCGGCCGAGATGAAAGCGACTATCGGCACCGATGCCGATGGCCTCGTCACCGGCATGATCTTTGAGGGCGATTTCAACACCGGCGCCTATGCAAGCTGGGGCCCTACCGTGGCCAACCGCGTGCCGGTGCACGCCTCCGGACCCTACGCGACGCCGAACTACCGCGCCGAAGGCCGCGCCATTCACACGCATGGGCCAATTTCCGGTGCCTTCCGCGGCTTCGGCGTCCCGCAAGCGACGATCATGCAGGAGACGCTCTATGACGAGCTGGCCGGCAAGCTCGGCATGGACCGGCTCGACTTCCGCTTAAGGAACTGCCTTCGGAACGGTTCCGAAACGGTTACCGGGCAGCTTCTGGAGTCCGGCGTCGGCATTGCCGAATGCCTCGAATCGCTGCAGCCGCATTGGGTGCGCGCGACGGCTGATGCGGATGCATTCAACAGTGCCAACAGGGATAGAAAGCGCGGCGTTGGCGTCGCGTCCTGCTGGTATGGCTGCGGCAACACCTCGCTGCCCAACCCGTCGACAATCCGGGTCGGCATCGCGGCCGACGGCGCGGTCATCCTGCACCAGGGCGCCGTCGATATCGGCCAGGGTTCCAACACCGTCATCACCCAGATCTGCGCCGACGCTCTCGGCCTGCCGTTGGAGAAATTCCAACTGAAGAGCGCCGACACAGCCATCACTCCCGACGCCGGCAAGACCTCGGCCTCGCGCCAGACTTTCGTCACCGGCAAGGCAGCCGAAAAGGCCGGCCGCGCCTTGCGCGAAAAGATCCTGCGATTTGCCAATGTTTCCAAAAACGCAGCCCTGCAACTCGACGGCCCCGCGATCGTCATCCGCGAAGGCGAAGCCACGCGCCGCATCGATCTCGCGACATTGGATGTGGATACCGAAGGCTTCGTCTTCCGTGCTGAGGAGACCTACGATCCGCCGACACTGCCGCTCGATGCCAAAGGACAGGGCAAGCCCTATGCCGTTTACGGCTATGGCGCGCAGATCGCCGAACTGGAGGTCGACCTCAAGCTCGGCACGGTGAAGCTGCTGAAAATCACCGCCGCGCACGATGTCGGCAAGGCGATCAACCCGCTGCTGGCCGAGGGCCAGATCGAAGGCGGTATCGCGCAAGGCATCGGCATGGCGCTGATGGAAGAGTACATCCCCGGCCGCACCGAGAATCTGCACGACTATCTCATCCCGACCATTGGCGACGTGCCGCCGATCGAGACCATTCTCATTGAAGTTCCGGACCCGGAAGGACCCTTCGGTGCCAAGGGTTTGGGCGAGCATGTGCTGATCCCGACGGCACCGGCAATCCTCAATGCCATCCGCCACGCCACCGGCGTCCTGGTCACCAAGATACCGGCGACGCCGACGCGTATCCGCGCTGGCATCCGCGAAAAAGATGGCATCCGCGAAAAGGAGGCACGCCGATGAGCGAGCTTGCCGAACGCTTCGAAACCCATGATCCCGGCGAGAAGCTGGTGGCGGAGAAGATCCGCTGCGATGCCTGTCCGGTGATGTGCTACATCGCGGATGGGCGCACGGGCGCCTGCGACCGCTACGGCAATGTCGGCGGCAGGATCGTGCGGATGGACCCGCTGACGATCCTCGACCATGCGGCCGAGACCGGCGCGGCAATCGTGCCGTTCATTGCCGAAGGCGAGGCCTGGGACGGCGAACTGGTCAACACCGGCCGCCGCTTCGTCACGGCAATCGGCGCCGGCACCACCTATCCCGACTACAAGCCGGCCCCGTTCATCGTCAGCCAGGAAGTCGAAGGCGTCGATCTCGTGACCGTGGTCACCGAAGGCATTTTTTCGTATTGCGGCGTCAAGGTGAAGATCGACACCGACCGTCATATCGGACCCGAAACGGCTGTCGTGCGATCGCAAGGCGAAGCGATCGGCCATGTCACGACGGGAGAATATGGCTCGCAGATGCTGTCGCTGGGCGGTGTGCATCACCTGACCGGCGGCTCCAAGGCCGAGGGCCGCGCCACCTGCGACGCTCTGCTCAATCTGTGCAACCGCAAGCCGGTGGAACTGGCCATCGACGGCGGCGCCACCATAACAGTCGAAGCCGGCAAGGCGCCTGTCATCGACGGCAAGCAGGAACACCGCATGCGCGTCGGCTGCGGCTCGGCGACCATAGGCATGTTCGCCACGCAATGGCGCGGCCTGGTCGACGAGGTGGTGGTGGTCGACGACCACATCACCGGCGTCGTTTCCGAGCACCAGGCTGGCAAGGTTCTGGGCTGGCAGGATACGGGCATCAAGATCATTGGTCGCCGTTCGACGCCGGGCCGCTATTTCAAGGTCTCCGAACCCGGTCTCGGCTGGGGCGGCACCAGCATTTCCGACCCACTGTCGATCCTCGGCGAGTGGAACGCCAAGAAAGGCGCGCGGCCGGGTCTGTCGCTGCTGATGGTGTCGACCACCGGCGAGCAGTTCGCCTATTACGAGCTCGATGACGAGCTGAAACCGGTGCAAAAACCTTTCCCCGAACGGCTGCAAAAGTCGGTCGGCCTGATCGAGGACAATTGCGAGCCGGCTTTGTGCACGGTGCTGTTCATCGGCGGTGCCGGCGGTTCGCTGCGGGCCGGCGTCACCGAAAACCCGGTCAATCTCACCCGCTCGGTTCAGGGCCTGAAGACCTATGTGACGGTCGGCGGCGCGCCGGTCTATGTTTGGCCGGGCGGCGGCATCACGCTGATGGTCGATGTCACACGAGTGCCGGAAGGCGCCTTCGGCTATGTGCCGACGCCGGCGCTGGTGGCCCCGATCGAGTTCACGCTGCGCCGCGACGACTATGTCAGGCTCGGCGGCTACGAGGCCGAGATACGCAGCGTCGAGGACATTGTCGCAAAAGGCGGTGAGTACCTGAATCCGCGCCGCGGCACCGGCGCCGAAGCCAACAATCCATGGCCGCCACTCGCGCAGCTACGTCGTGCCGGCCCGAACGGGGCCGGGTGATGCAAGGTCCGCAAGCCCATTGGCTGCAGGACGGCAGGCGGCTGCATCTCAACCACGGGCCGATCGACCTGATCGTCGAGGTTTTTGGTGAGGCGGATGAATGCCGCCGAGCCTATGAACAAGCCGTAGCGCGGTTCCAGACGATCCTGATGGAGCTGGTCGAGGAACTCCCCGAATTGCGGCTGCCGGCGTTTTTCCTGGTGCCGCGCACATTCGCCGGCCCGACGGCGCGCCGCATGGAGGCAGCTGTTATGCCCCTGGCGGAATGCTTCATAACACCGATGGCCGCCGTCGCGGGATCGGTAGCCGACGAAATGCTCGCCGCATTGCTTGAGGGTCGCAAGCTCGATCGCGCCTATGTCAACAACGGTGGCGACTGCGCAATCCATATCGGCAGGGGACAGTCGATGGGATTGGCGGTCGCCGGCACCGGCAACGGCATGGCCGACCGGATCACGATCCGCGCGGAAGATGGCGTTCGTGGCGTTGCCACCAGCGGCTGGCGCGGCCGCTCCTTCTCGCTTGGCATTGCCGACGCCGTCACCGTGCTCGCGCGGACCGGCGCCGAGGCCGATGCGGCGGCGACCCTCATTGCCAACGCAGTGGACCTGCCTGGCAATCCCGCCATCAGACGCATTTCCGCACATGAACTGTCGCCCGACAGCGATCTTGGCTCGCTACTGGTGACCCAACACGTCGGCACGCTTGCACCTGGCGAAGTGGCGCAGGCGCTGGACAATGGCCTTGCCGTCGCCGAAGATTTTCGCCGGCGCGGCCTCATTGCCGGATCGGCGTTGTTTCTTGGCGGTGAGGCCCGCATCAGTGGCTCGGTTGCGCTTGCCGCGCCCAACAAAAGTTCGAGGGAGGAGGTTGCCCATGCCTGAGTTTCCGATCCGCAAGATCGCGGTGCTGACCGAAGAGATTTTTCACGAGGGCGGGCCGGTGGCCAGGGTGCCGCGCCGCCGCGCCGCCGCCATGGCGCTCGTGAAAAACCCGTTCGCCGGGCGCTATGTCGAGGAGCTGCAGAGCGCCATGGACGATCTCAAGCCGCTCGGCCTGCTGCTCGTCGACCGGCTGATCGCGGCGCTCGGCGGCGACGTCAAGCAGATCGACGGCTACGGCAAGGGCGCCATTGTCGGCACGGCGGGTGAGCTGGAACACGGCGCGCTGTGGCATGTGCCCGGCGGCTACGCCATGCGCGAGCGGCTCGGCGACGCCAAGGCGATCGTGCCATCGGCGAAGAAGGTCGGCGCTTTCGGTTCGAAGCTCGACGTGCCGCTCGGCCACATCAACGCCGCCTATGTGCGCAGCCATTTCGACGCCATGGAAGTCGGCATGTCCGATGGTCCGCGCCCCGACGAGATCCTGTTCTGCCTCGCCATGACCTGCGGCCCGCGCATCCACGATCGCATGGGTGGTCTCGCGGCCGATGACATCAAAGCCTGGGATGGCTTGCGGTGAGCGGCGAGGACAATCTGCTCAAGCTGGTCGAGGTCGAGGCGCCGGACGACCAGGATTACCTCCTGCAGGAGCAGGTCGGCTTCATCCTGCGCAAGGCGCATCAGCGCCATGTCGCGATCTTTGCCGCGCATATCGGCGACCTGACGCCGCCGCAATTCGCGGCGTTGGCCAAGCTGCGTGACGTCGGCGAGACCTCGCAGAACCAGCTCGGCACGCTGATCGCGATGGATGCGGCGACGGTGAAGGGCGTCATCGACCGGCTGAAGGCGCGCGGCCTGGTCGAGCTTTCCAAGCACGAGGTCGACAAAAGACGGCTTCTGGTCAATCTGACCGCGGCAGGCCGCGATGCGATCGAGCGCCTGATCCCGCTGGCGCGCGAGATCACCCAGGAGACGCTGGCGCCGCTCTCCGCCAAGGAGATCGCCACCTTCATGAAGCTGCTGGTGAAGCTGGCTTAGACCGCCGGGCGCCAAAAAGGCACCCGGCAGGAAGCTTGGCTCAGAGGCCGTTGTCCTTCAGCACCTGGGCAGCGTTTTCCTTGGTGATCTTCTCGGTCGGCAGAGTGATGGTCTTTTCGACCTTCTCGCCGTTGAGGAACTTGATCGCCTGGCGCAGGCCTTCGGCGCCGGGAGTGACATAGGTGAAGGTGGCTGTCAGCTCGCCCTTGTTGACCATCTGCACGCCTTCGTTGGGCAGGCCGTCGATGCCGATGAACTTGATGTCCTTTTCGCGGCCGACATCCTTGGCGGCGAGATAGGCGCCATAGGCCATCGGATCGTTGTGGCCGTAAACGAGATCGATCTTCTCGTTGCTCTTCAGCGCGTTGGCCATCAGATTATAGGCCTGGTCCTGCTTCCAGTCGCCCGACTGCTGGTCGAGCAGATATTTGATGCCCGGCTCCTTGTCGGTGAATTCGTGGAAGCCGTCGTGGCGGTCATGCGCCGGCTGGGTGCCCATGCCGCCCCAGATCTCGACGACGTTGCCTGCAGCCTTGCCCTTGCCGCCAAGCAGTTCGACGGCATATTCGCCGGCCGCGCGACCGATCAGCGCGTTGTCGCCGCCGACGAACTGCGTGTAGTCCTTGGTGTCGACATTGCGGTCGAGCACGAAGACCGGGATCTTGGCGTCGATCGCCTGCTGCACGACGCCGGTCAAGCCGGCAGATTCCTTCGGCGACACCAACAGCGCATCGACCTCCTGGCGGATCAGGTTCTCGACATCGGCGACCTGCTTTTCGGTCTTGTCCTCGCCGTCGGTGATGATCAGTTCGACCTCGGGATGCTTGGCGGCTTCGGCCAGGATGTCCTTGTTGAACTGCGCGCGCCAGGGCTCGATGGTCGTCACCTGCGAGAAGCCGATCTTCCACTTCTTGTCCTGGGCGAAGGCATTGCCGGTGGTCAGAAGCGCGGTGGTGGTCAGCAGTGCCGCGGTCACGGCGGCAAGCTTCAGCATGTCACGTCGTTTCATTTTTTGTTTCCTCCGAGATTGAGAGACGGTGTCTCTTGCGACGGCCGCTTTGCCACGGCCGTTTCCTTATGCGCCGATTGCCCGCCGGGCAGGCGCAGATAGGCCAGGAGATCACCGGCATTGCGCTCCTGCACGAGCACGGTGCCGATGATGATCATCCCCTTCAGCACCAGCTGAAGGTTCGAATTGATGTTGTGGAGCTGCAGGATGTTGGAGAGCAGGCCGAAGATCAGCACGCCGCAGAACGTGCCGGTGAGACTGCCGCGGCCGCCCATCAGGCTGGTGCCGCCGATGACCACGGCGGCTATGGCATCGAGCTCCAGCCCGGCGCCGGCATCCGGCTTGCCTTGCCGGTACTGCGCGACATAGAGCACGGCGGCGATGCCGGCGAGCAGCCCGGAGACAGCATAGGTAGCGATCTTGACGCGGCCGGCGGCGATGCCGGAGAGGCGCGCCGCCTCCTCGTTGCCGCCGATGGCGTAGACATAGCGGCCGAACGGCGTGAAGCGCAGCACCGCGCCATAGATCAGGATGGCGCCGAGGAAGAACAGGCCCGGCATCGGGATGATGCCGAACACCAGCGAGCGCAGGATCTCGAAATCGGCGGTCGCGTTGGAGCCGGTATAGACCGGCAGCACGGCATTGTTCTGGCCGGCGGTCAGCCGGGCGATGCCGAGCGCCGTCACCATCATCGCCAAGGTGACGATGAAGGGCTGCAGGCGCCCGGCAACGATGATGAAGCCGTTGAGCGCGCCGAACAGCAGGCCGACGCATGGCGCCACCAGCAGCACGCCGAACACGCCGAATTTCGGCTCGATCTGCGGCAGCAGAAACCACAGCGACAGGCAGCACAGGACCACGCCGACGACGGCGGGCGTGACCACCCCACGAATCCCGTCCAGCCTGATCTCGCGGAGGAGATCTGCGCCGGCGCGGGACTTTGCCAGGTTCTGGAAAATGAAGCGGGTGACGACGAAACCGAGGCAAAGCGCCACCAAAGCGACGGTCGGCACGCCCAGCACGACGCCTGGTGTCACGCCTGGAACCGTCAGCAGCATGGCGCAGACCACCGAGCAGATAGCCATCAGCGAGCCGACGGAGAGATCGATGCCGCCGGTGATGATCACAGCCGTCATGCCGGTGGCGATCAGGCCGGTGGTCGACACCTGGCGCAGCACATCGAGCAGATTGCCGTAGGAGAGGAAGATGTTGTTGCCCTTCGAGCTCATCGGCGAGCCGAGCACGCCGATCAGGAAGATGGCGATCAGGCCCCAATAGAGCTTGGTTCGGGACAGGAGTTTCAGGGCAGTCATGCGGCTGGTCTCGATATGGTCCGACGCGGGGCGGCGAGGCGCATGATGGCCTCCTCACTGGCCGCGTCGCGGGAAAGAATGCCTGTCTGGCGGCCATCGGCCATCACCAGGATGCGGTCGGAGAGGTGCAGCAGCTCCGGCAGTTCGGAGCTGATGACGGCGATGGCGAGGCCGTCGCGCGCCAGCCTGAAGATCAGGTCGTAGATCTCGCGCTTGGCGCCGACATCGATGCCGCGCGTCGGCTCGTCGAGCAGCAGCACCCTTGGCCTGGTTGCCAGCCACTTGCCGATGACGACCTTCTGCTGGTTGCCGCCCGACAACGTACCGGCGGGCTGATCGATGTCCCGGCAGCGGATGCCGAGGGCCTCGACCGCCTGCCGCGCCAGCCCCTGCTCGCCGGCCAGCGAGCGGATGCCGAAGCGGGCCAGCGAGCCGACCAGCGGCAGCGCGACATTGTCCGCGATCGAAGCCTGCAGATGCAACCCTTGCGTCTTGCGATCCTCGGTCACCAGCGCGATGCCCAGCCGCCTTGCATCGCGCGGCGAACGGATATCCATGCGCTGGCCGTCGATACGGATTTCGCCGCCGGTGCGGCCATCGCTCGAACCGAAGATCGCTTCCAGGATCTCGGTGCGGCCCGAACCCAGCAGCCCGCCAATGCCAAGGATTTCTCCAGCGGCAAGATCGAAGCCGACGCCGTCGATCACGGTGCGCCAGCCATGCGCATCGGGCTTCGACAGCGACAGGTTTTCGACCGAAAGCACGGTCATGCCAGTGGTGTTGCGCTCTTCCTGGGAGGAAGCAAGCAGGTTGCGGCCGACCATCGCCGAAATGATCGCATCTTCGTCGAGCCTGGCCATCGGCTCGGTCAGCACATGGCGTCCGTCGCGAAACACGGTGACGCGGCCGGCCAGATGCATGACCTCGTCGATGCGGTGCGAGATGTAGACGATGGCGACTCCGCTGTCGGCAAGCTGGCGGATGATGCGGAACAGCCGCTGGCATTCGGCCGGCGACAGCGCCGAGGTCGGCTCGTCCATGATCAGGATGCGCGCCGACATCGACAGCGCCTTGGCGATCTCGACCAGTTGCTGCTCGCCGACACGCAAGGCGCCGACGCGGGCTTGCGGATCGAGTTCGATGCCGAGCCGCTGCAACAAAGCACCCGCCGCGCGGCTGCTTGCCTTGCGGTCGACGATCAGCCCGGCGATCAGCTTCTCGCGGCCGAGGAAAATGTTGTCGGCGACGCTGAGCTCAGGCACCAGGTTGAGCTCCTGATGAATGATGGCGATGCCGGCATCCTCGGCGTCGCGCACTCCGGCGAAGCTGACGGGGCGGCCATCGACGCTGACCGTGCCTTCATAGCCGGTATAGACGCCGGAGAGGATTTTCATCAGCGTCGACTTGCCGGCGCCGTTCTCGCCCATCAAGGCATGAACCTCGCCGCGCCGCAGCTCAAAGCTGACATCGACAAGCGCGGCGATGCCGCCGAAGCTCTTGGAAATGCGCTCGGCACTCAGAACGGTGTCCGACCGATCAGTCGCATCGTGCTGCGGGGAAAGGGAATTGCTCTCTTGCATGACAATGGCGGCCTCCCTTCCGTCGTCGTCAATTTCCCGCAAACGCTAATCTAAACGTTTCGATCATGTCAAGCCGATATAAGGTGCCGGGCGTTTGATGCAATTCGATTCTTGCTTAAAAGGACAGGATTCCGTACGTATTGGCCAGCAAGGGGTGGCGAAACGTTTCGAAAATGACAGCGTCAGGGAAAAAAAGACACCGCAAATCCACCGCGCCCACCATGCTTCATGTGGCTGAAGCGGCGCGTGTTTCTGTCGCCACCGTTTCGGCGCTGATCAATGGCACGGCGACGGTCAGCCCGGAGCTTAGCCAGCGCATCGAGCAGGCGATCCGCGATATCGGCTACAAGCGCAACGCGATCGCCCGCAGCCTGAAGATGGGCACGACCCGCACCATCGGACTGACCGTGCCGCACATCACCAACCCGTTCTTCACCGATGTCGTCTCGGTCATCCAGCAGGCCTTCGACCGGGCCGGCTATGCCGTCATGCTGTGCTGCACGGACGAGGATTTGAACACCCAGGACGACCAGATCAGGCTGCTGCTCGACCGCATGGTCGACGGGCTGATCGTGGCGCGCGTCGGCGACGGCGCGATCCTCAAGCGGATCGTCGACGACGCCAACGTGCCGGTCGTGCTGCTCGATCGTATCTGCAAAGGCGTCGACACCGATGCCGTGGTGCTGGACAACCAGCGCGCGGTGTTCGACGCCATCACCTATCTGATCAATCTCGGCCACCGGCGCATCGGTTACATCACCGGCACCTCGGACATCTCGCCGATGCATGACCGCATGGCGGGATATCGCGAGGCGCTTCACGCCGCCGGCCTGCCGATCGCCGAAGAACTGATCCGCTTCGGCAATTTCCATGAGATCGACGGCTATAACGAAACCATGCAGATGCTTTCCTCGCATGATCGGCCAAGTGCTATCTTCTCGGCCAACAACCCGATGGTGATCGGCACCATGAAGGCGATCCGCGACATCGGCCTGTCCTGCCCGGAAGACATTTCGGTCGCCTGCTTCGACGACTTTCCATGGTCCGACGTGTTCCAGCCGCAGTTGACCACGGTGGCCCAGCCGGTGCAGGCGATCGGAGAACAGGCGGCCAATCTGCTTCTCGACCGTCTTGCCGGCAACAGGGACGCGCCGCCGCGCAAGCTTTTGCTCAAGGGCCGGCTGATGATCCGCAATTCATGCCGTCCGCTCGGCGCGATTGCGCAGAGCGTGAGCGCGTAGCCTTCCCCCGGCGTAAGTCGTACCAGGATTTGTCAGGCCGCCTGCGACAAGGATTTGTGCGCCTCGGCCAGGATCTCGAACGATCGCACCCGCGCCGCATGATCAAAAATCTGCGCGGTGACCATCAGTTCGTCGGCGCCGGTGCGGCGCACGAAGGCATCGATGCCTTGCCGCACCGTTTCCGGGGAGCCTACGACGGCGCAGGACAATGCCTGGCCGAGCATTGTCTTTGCCATCGGATCGAGATCGCGGTCATAGTTCTCGACAGGTGGCGGCAGCCGGCCGGCCCGACCGGTGCGCAGATTGACGAAAGCCTGTTGCAGCGAGGTGAACAACAAACGGGCCTCCGCATCGGTGGGCGCGGCGAAGACATTGAGGCCAAGCATGACATGCGGCTTGTCGAGCTGCTCGGACGGCTGGAAGCGCGAGCGGTAGACATCCAGCGCGTGATCCAGCTCCGCCGGCGCGAAATGCGAAGCGAAGGCGTAGGGCAGGCCGAGCATGGCGGCGAGCTGCGCGCCGTAGAGGCTGGAGCCAAGGATCCAGACCGGCACGTCCTGGCCTTCGCCGGGCACGGCTCGGATGCGCTGGCCCTCCTCGGCCGGCTGGAAATAGCCCATCAGCTCGACGACATCCTGAGGGAAATTGTCGACCCCGGCCTCGAGATTGCGGCGCAAGGCACGGGCGGTGCCCATGTCGGTGCCGGGCGCCCGGCCGATGCCGAGATCGATGCGGCCCGGATGCAACGCGGCCAGCGTGCCGAACTGCTCGGCAATCACCAGCGGCGAATGGTTGGGCAGCATGATACCGCCGGCGCCGACGCGAATGGTCTTGGTGCCGCCGGCGACATGGGCAATGACGACGGCTGTGGCCGCGCTGGCGATACCCGGCATGTTGTGATGCTCGGCCAGCCAGAAACGCTTGTAGCCCAGGCGCTCGGCATGGCGGGCAAGATCGAGCGAGTTGGCCAGCGACTGCGAGGCATCGCTGCCTTCGACGATCGGCGACAGGTCGAGAACGGAAAGAGCGGTCATGGGTGGGATCCTGTGTCAGGACCGCATGTAGGAAGCATCCGGCGGCGCCGCAAATTCAAAAATATTGATCAGCCTTTGACAGCTTCGGGGTCGGCGATGTCGTCCTCCTCGACGACAACCGCGTGCTGCGCGGAGAGAAAATTGCCGACATGGCTGAGCCCGTCGAAATGATCGCAGAATACCTTGATGACGACCAGCAGCGGCACCGCCATCAGGGCGCCGACGAAGCCCCACAGCCATGACCAGAAGGCGATGGCGATCAAGATCGCCACGGCGTTGATCTCCAGGCGCCGGCCGACCACCATCGGCGTCACGAACTGGCCTTCGACGATGTCGCACAAGATCACGAAGGCCGGCGCCAGAAGCGCGTAGAAGATGGTATCGAAGCTGATCAACGCCATGACCGTGACAAGCGCAATGGTGATCAGCGCTCCGACATAGGGCAAGAAGTTGAGCAACGCCGCGGCGGCTCCCCAGACCAGCGGGTTGGGCATGCCAAGCGCCCACAGACCGAGAGCGATGACTGTGCCAAGGCCGGCATTGATGATGGTGACGGTGAGCAGATAGTGCGAGATTTCGCGCTCGACGTCATAGACGACGCGCAGCGCCCGTTTCTTTTCGCTGAGGCGGGCGAAGGACTGGATGATCTTTTCATAAAACATCGTGCCGGAGGCGAGCAGGAACAGCGACAGCACGAAGATGATGGTCAGGCCTGTTCCCGCCGACAGGATGTTGCTGGCGGCCGCCGACAGGATGCCGGACTGCGCCACCGCCACCCTCTGAATGCCCGGCTCCTGCGAAGTCTGGGTCAGCTGTTCGATCTGATGCGAAATCTGCATGATCTTCTCGAGCGGGCGGCGCAATTGTGCCAGCCGTTCGGCAAGTTGCTGGCCTATCGAAGAGGTGTTGTTGATGAGGTCGATGATCGGTCCGCTGAGCAGGTAGCCTACGCTGGCAAAGATGCAGATCGACACCAGCACCAGAAGGGTCGCCGAAATCACTTCGGAGATGCCGTGCCTGCGCAGGAGCCTAACGATCGGCGTCAGCGTCAGCGCCAGCAGGAAAGCCAGAATGACCGGCATGAAGAAAGCGCGAGCGAAGTAGAGTGCATAGATGGCCATGAACAGGAAAATGCCGACGAGCAGCGAACGCATCAGATGCGTGTCGGCGCGGGCCGCAACGCGCGAATCCGATTCGTCGGCGACGGCGTGAGCCAAGGCAGCGGGTTCGGTTTTCATGCTCACCCTCGAGCCGGCGCCCTCGGCGATCGGCTATTGCCTGCATGAACGCAGAGTTATGGGCGCAGGTTCCATGAGCCGGCTTCCGGAATGAGGCCGCTCGCACCGGACTCCGGGTCAGGCGACCGGCGCTGTCGGTGCCGGCTCAGCCTTGGCTGTTTCCTTGCGTACGATTGGCGCCACCCTGGTGCCGTAGAGTTCGATCGCCTTCATGATCTTGGCATGCGGCATGGTGCCGATCGCCATCTGCAGCAGGAAGCGGTCGTTTTTGAAGATCTTGTGCTGGGCGACGATCTTCTCAGCCACTTGCTCGGGGCCGCCGACGAACAAGGCCCCGTTCGGGCCGCGCGACTGGTCGAAATGCGCTTGGGATGTCGGACCCCAGCCGCGCTCGCGGCCGATGCGGTTCATCACCTCCGCCTGCGGGCCGTAAAAATCGTCGGCCGCCTGCTCGGTCGTCTCGGCGATGAAGCCGTGCACGTTGATGCTGGTGGCGAGGCCCGCCAGATCACTACCGGCGCGCTTGGCGGCTTCGCGGTAGAGATCGAACAGCGGCGCGAAACGCGCCGGCTCGCCGCCAATGATGGCGAGCGCCAGCGGCAGGCCGAGCGCGCCAGCGCGGGCGGCAGACTGCGGCGTGCCGCCAATGGCGATCCAGACCGGCAGCCTGTCCTGGAAGGGCCGGGGATAAACGCCGCGATCGTTGATCGGCGCGCGCAGATTGCCCGACCAGGTGACCTTCACGCTGTCGCGGATGGCAAGCAGCAGATCGAGCTTTTCGGCGAACAGCTCGTCATAATCCTCGAGGTTGTAACCGAACAGCGGGAAGGATTCGATGAACGAGCCGCGCCCGGCCATGATCTCGGCGCGGCCGCCCGACAGAAGATCGAGCGTGGCGAATTGCTGGAAAACGCGCACCGGGTCGTCGGAGGACAGAACGGTGACCGCGCTGGTCAGCTTGATGCGCTTCGAACGCTCGGCCGCCGCGGCCAAGGCCAGGACCGGTGCGGAGGCGGCATAGTCGGGCCGGTGATGCTCGCCGAGGCCGAAGACGTCGAGGCCGACCTGGTCGGCCAGTTCGACCTCCTCGATCAGGTTGCGCAGCCGCTCATGCGGGCCGATTGCGCCGGGGCCCGGCTGCGGGCTGACGTCGGCGAAGGTGTAGAGACCGAGTTCCATCTAATGTCATCCTGATGTTGGAATTTGCCGCTAGACGTAGCCATCCGCCAACCTCGCTGCCAGAGGGGCGACGGTGAACAGTGCATGTCGTTTTCGACTCTATCTCTTCGTCGCAATTCCCAAGGGAAAGCGCTGCGCGCTTTTCCCGGGAAAACCGCTTCACACTTCTCCTGGAATTGCTCCAAAGGCGTCTCCCGGCTGCAACAGCCGACAATTTCATGGCTGCCATGCCGTTTTGGCGCTTGAACTCTCGGTTTTCGCGCGTATGTAAGCGTCGCGAATTGACTTCAGGGAAGTGGACTTGGCTATCTACAGGGAAAAAGACGTTTTCGAGCGGCGCAACGCCGCAAACGAGGCAAAGAAGGCGCTCCTCGAGCGCTTCAAGGCAAAGCCGGCGGCGGATGATCCCGCAGTGCTGGCGCGGCAGGCTGAACGCAAGGCTATCCTTGCGGCTCGCGAAATCCGCGAGGCCGAAAAGGCCCGGCTGAAGCAGGAGAAGCTGGCACGCGAAGCGGTCGAGAAGGCCGAGCGCGAGGCAGCAGCCGAAGCGGCACGTATCGCCGCCGAGGAAGCTGCACAGGCTGAGGCCAAGATTCGGGAATCCGAAGAGAACGAGCGCATCGCCCGTTTTCTGGCCGATGAAGCCGAGCGCAAGGCCAAGCGTGACGCGCGTTATGCGGCACGCAAGCAGCGCACCGGCAGGACGCCGCCGGGCTTCTCGGCCCGCTAGCCTCCAGGCTACGAAGCAATCGGCTTCGAGAATCAGGGTCGCCTCGCAGCGGCCCTGATTGTGTTTGTCCCATGCATGTCGCCCGAAAGCGGTTCCGGTTTTGGGAGGAGGACATGCATAAAACAAGAAGCGCTATTGGTCAGGCGGCGAACTTCAGCCCCATGATGCCGCAGACAATGAGCGCGATGCAGGCCAGCCTGATCGCGGTGGCCGGCTCGCCAAGCAGCCAGATGCCGAGCAATGCCGTACCGACGGTGCCGATGCCGGTCCACACCGCATAGGCGGTGCCGACCGGCAGCGCCTTCAGCGCCAGGCCGAGCAGAGTTAGGCTGACGACCATCGAGGCAACGGTCAGCACGGTGGGCACGAGCTTCGAGAAGCCATCGGTGTATTTGAGGCCGATTGCCCAGCCGATCTCGAACAGGCCGGCAAAAAAGAGAAGAATCCAAGACATCGACAACGCTCCATCAGAGCATCGGACCGAAAAGTGATTTTCGGCGTCCGACGATCAGTCAAACAATGGCGGGTCGTCCCATCCGGATTTTGGGGAAGCGCGAGGTCGTCCCCGCCATGCCAATATAGGAATTTCGGGCGCTCGATCAACAACGACCGGCAACAGCGCTGCCGGTCGCAATCCCATTTCGAAGCAAATCGGCCGGACTTACTTGTCCTTGAGCTTCATCGCCTTCACCGGCGGCGCCTTCAGGGCCGGAGCCGGGGCGGGCTTCTTGGCGTCCTTCTTCGGCTTGCGGGCTTCCTTGCCTGCCTTCATCGCACCTTTAGCCATGATTCGTTCCTCCTGATGTGGGAAGCGAAGTGAAACAAGAGAACCGCCGGACTGCAAGGGGTTAGCGACTGCTGCCGCCGTCAGCGGCTCGCTTTCAACCGGTTTCTAATTTGCTCGTAAACCATGGCGGTCCATGCCATGGTTGTCTTCGCACTGCAGCATCAACCCGTGCCTCCGCCCGGTGATCGTCAGGCAGGCCGTCAGGACGACAATGCGAATTCACATCGGCTGCGAGATGAGCTTCGACTTTCCGCAGGAAACGCCGCTCATCGCAATGCTGAATGTCCACTATTCGCGTGCCTCCGATCTCGAGCGGCCGGATTTCCTGATCTCCAACCCGCCGGTGCCGATCGAAAGCTATCGCGACAGTTTCGGCAACTGGTGCAACCGGTTCGTTGCGCCGCCCGGGCGTTTCACCTTCGGCACCGACGCGGTGATCCGCGATCCCGGCACTTTCGAGATGGGCGACCTGATGGCCTGGCAGCACGAGGTGCGCGATCTGCCGGCGGACACGCTGCTGTTTCTGCTGCCCAGCCGTTTTTGCGAAAGCGACCTTCTGGCTGATGAAGCGTGGCGGCTGTTCGGCAACACGCCGCTGGGCATTCCGCGCGTGCAGGCGGTCTGCGACTTCGTCCACAATCACATCGTCTTCAACTACGGCAATGCTCGGCCGACACGCACCGCCGCGGAAGCCTATCGCGAACAGAGCGGCGTGTGCCGCGACTATGCGCATCTCGCGGTCACCTTCTGCCGGGCACTCAACATCCCGACGCGCTATTGCACCGGCTACATCAGCGACATCGGTATGCCGAAACCATGGGCGAGCATGGATTTCTGCGCCTGGATGGAAGTCTATCTCGGCGGCCGCTGGCATGTCTTCGACCCGCGCAACAATGCACCGCGCATCGGCCGCATCCTGATCGCCTCCGGCCGCGACGCCGCCGACGTTCCGTTGACCCATATATTCGGGCCGGGAACGCTTGCCGGCTTCAAGGTGTGGACCAGCGAGATCATCGAGTAGTCGTTCTGCCTACCAGTCTCTAACGACAAACCTCTTTAACGACCGCCGTTTTTGAACGAGCCAGCGGTTCACACGTTGTGGTGGCTGTGGAGCTTCTTCCATCTGACCATTAGACTGGGTGTGCATCGAATGGGGACAGCACCATGGCCGGGCACGGCGGCTCAAAAAAGGTGATCTACGCGGCGCTCGCCGGCAATTTCGCCATCGCGCTGACCAAGTTCGCCGCCGCCGCCTTTACCGGCAGTTCGGCGATGCTGTCGGAGGGCGTGCATTCGCTGGTCGATACCGGCAATGGCGGCCTGCTGCTCTACGGCATGCACCGTGCCGCCCGCCCGGCCGACCGGACGCATCCTCTCGGTCACGGCCGGGAACTCTACTTCTGGAGCTTCATCGTCGCGCTCCTCGTCTTCGCGCTGGGCGCCGGCGTGTCGTTCTACGAAGGCGTGATCCATATGATGGCGCCGGAGCCGGTCGCCAACGCCGAGGTGACCTACATCGTGCTCGGCCTTTCCTTCCTGTTCGAAGGCAGTTCGTGGTGGGTGGCGCTGAAAGAGTTCCGCCAGCAGAAGGGCAAGCAGGGCTGGCTGCGGGCGGTGCAGTCGAGCAAGGACCCGAGCGTCTACACCGTGCTGTTCGAGGACAGCGCAGCACTTCTCGGCCTGATCGTCGCGTTCGCCGGCATCCTGGCGGCGGAAGTTCTGGAGATGCCGGAACTCGACGGCGCCGCCTCCATCGGCATTGGGCTGATCCTGGGCGCGACGGCAATCTTCCTGGCCCGCGAAAGCAAGGGCCTGCTGATCGGCGAGCCGGCCTCGCTCGAGGTCCAGAGACAGGTGCTGACGATCGCCCAGCAGGATCCGGCGGTGCAGCGGGCGAACGGCGTGCTGACCGTCCATATGGGGCCGGCAGAGATCGTCGCCGGGCTCAGCATCGAGTTCGAGGACCATTTGACGGCGCCCGAGATCGAAGCTTGCGTCGAGCGCCTGGAGGCGCAGCTGAAGAAGGAGATGCCGGAGATCACGCGGCTGTTCGTCAAGCCGCAGACGTCAGGCACCTGGGAGCAGCGGCGCAGGCTGATCGAGAACGCATCCGATCCGACCCTGGACTAGCGGCGCGCCATTGCCTCACGGCCTTGCCCCGCTAGATTGAAGGGACTTTGGAGGAACGAAGATGAGAATAGACGGCGGCTGTCATTGTGGCGCCATCACCTACGAGGCGGAGGTCGACCCGGAGAACACCGGAATCTGCCACTGCACCGATTGCCAACAACTGACCGGAACGGCTTTTCGCGTGACCGTGGGCGCGCCGGAAGGCCACTACCGGATCACCAAGGGTGCGCCAAAGGTCTATATCAAGACAGGATCGAGCGGCGACAAGCGCGCGCAGGGCTTTTGCGGCGAGTGCGGCTCGCATCTCTACGCGACATCGGTTGGCGACGGGCCGAAGGTTTATGGCATCCGGGTCGGCACGGCGCGGCAACGTGAACAGCTGGTCCCGAGACGGCAAAGCTGGCACCGCTCGGCGCTGCCCTGGTTGCCGGAATTCCCGGGTATGACGACCAAGGAAGAGCAGTAGGGCGGATCCGGCGCTGCTGCTCAGTCGTCGCCTTCGACGACCCTCAGCCTGAGCTGCCCGGTTTTCGAATCGGCAACGCGCGCGCCAGTATCGACTTTCGCGGCGGGAGCCCGTGACGCTGCGTCCGCGGCGGCATCGCCGTCGGGCTGCGCGCCGAACTCCAGCGCTTCGATCTTCTGGCCGCGCTTGGTGACCTTCGACGTCGAAACCAGGATGTCGTCGATGTCCTTGGCCGACTGGCCGAAATGGACCTGCAGCTTGCGCACCCGCTCATCGACACGCGCGACATCCTCCATCAGCCGAATGACCTCGCCCTGGATCAGATGCGCCTGTTCGCGCATGCGGGCATCCTTGAGGATCGCCTGGATGACCTGGATCGACAGCATCAGCAGCGACGGCGAGACGATGACGATTCGGGCACGGTGCGCCTTGTGGACGATCGCCTCGAAATTCTCGTGGATCTCGGCGAACACCGATTCCGACGGCACGAACATGAAGGCCGTGTCCTGCGTCTCGCCCTGGATCAGGTATTTTTCCGAGATATCGCGGACATGGATCTCGATGTCGCGGCGGAAGGCCTGCGAGGCGGCCTTCTGCAGGTCGGCGCCGTCGGCGGCGCGGATGGCATTCCAGGCCTCGAGCGGAAACTTGGCGTCGATGGCCAGCGACGGCGCGCCGTTCGGCATCTTCACCAGGCAGTCGGGACGGCTGCCGTTCGACAGCGTCGCCTGGAATTCATAGGCGCCATGCGGCAGGCCGTCGGCAACGATCGCCTCCATGCGCGACTGGCCGAAAGCACCGCGCGTCTGCTTGTTGGAGAGGATCGCCTGCAGCTGCACGACCTGGCCGGCGAGCGACTGGATGTTGCCCTGCGCGACATCGATGATAGCCAGCCGCTCCTGCAACTTGGCCAGGCTCTCATGCGTGGATTTGGTCTGCTCGGTCATGGTCTGGCCGAGCCGGCCGGTCATCGCGTCCAGGCGCTGGCCGATCGATTGCGTCAGCTCCGCCTGCCGTGCGCCGAACACTTCGGCGATGGCGCCCATGCGACCCTGCATTTCGGCCTGGCTTTGCAGAATTCCGGCCATCCGCGCCTCGGCATCGCGGGCATGATCGGCGGCTTCCGCAGCCGCCACGGCGCGCGCCTTCGCCGACCGCCACAGCGCAATGACCAGCGCCACGAACAGGGCCAGAAACAGCAAAGCGCCGAAGGCCAGCGCATGGCCGAGCGTGATGGTTGTGGCGCCAAGCCGGGCGACAGGCTCCGAAAGGATGGTGCTCAAATCATTCATGTGGACAGCATAGACGATTCGCCGCGATAGCACAGATCAAAACGTGAACGAGCCTCATGCCGACCGGTTGACGCTTTTCGCTGGAGGTCTTACGTGGAACGCCATGCCGATCAAGCCGCTCATCATCCTTCCCGACCCCATCCTGCGCCAGGTTTCCCAACCGGTGGAGCGTGTCGACGCGCCCCTGCGCAGATTAGCCGACGACATGCTGGCGACCATGTATGACGCACCTGGCATCGGTTTGGCGGCAATCCAGATCGGCGAGCCGCTGCGATTGCTGGTGATCGATCTCGCCAAGGAAGACGAGACGCCGGCGCCGCATGTCTTCATCAATCCGGAAATCCTGGAGAGCGCCGATGCGCGCTCCGTCTACGAGGAAGGCTGCCTGTCGATCCCGGATTATTACGCCGAGGTCGAACGCCCGGCCGCCGTACGGGTCAAGTATCTCGACCGCGACGGCAAGCTGCAGGAGATGGAGGCCGAGGGCCTGATGGCCACCTGCCTGCAGCATGAGATCGACCACCTCAATGGCGTCCTGTTCATCGACCACATCTCGAAGCTGAAGCGCGACATGGTGGTGAAGAAATTCAAGAAGCTCGCCAAGGACAAAGCGCCGGGCAAGCTGGTGGGATAGGGCATGCTCTGTCGGAGCACGGCCCCTCCGATCAGCCTCGGCGGTTCAGCTTCACGAACCTTCGATTGAAAATACCGACTTGCTGTGATATCAGTGATATCACGTAGGAGGTGTCTATGGGTGACATGCTGATCCGTGGGATCAATCCGGAATTGAAACGGCGTCTCGAGGAAAGTGCGCGGCTGAACAGGCGCAGCCTTTCGGAGGAAGCGGTCGTCTTGATACAGAAGGGTTTTGCAACACAATTTGCTGGCGCCGAAAAAGTCGGCGATCGCCTCTATTCGCTCGTCGGCGATGATCGTTTCACAAGCGACGAGATTCAGGAAATAGCGAGGTCGCGAAGTGAGGCCGATCGTGGGCCGCCTGATTTCCGTTGACCGAAATGATTATACTGGACACCAACGTCATATCGGACGTGCTATCGCGGCAACGGAGCAAAAACGTTCTCAACTGGTTGAATGGCCAAGAGCCTGCGACCCTTTTCCTCTCCACCATTGTTTTTGCAGAGCTCTATTTCGGAGCCTACCTCGTTCAGGAGGCCATCCGGCGGGATGGACTTCTCCAAAGCATTTCGAGGATCCGGGGCGAATTTTCGGGTCGGATCCTGGTTTTTGGGGATCTGCCCGCAGAACACTATGGCCGCATTGCCGCGGCAAGACGACTCGCTGGCAGACCTGTCGAAACCAAGGACGCGATGATAGCTGCGATCTGCCAGGTGCACGACGCCACGCTTGCCACCCGCAACGTTCGAGACTTCGACGGACTTGACCTGAAGCTGGTAAACCCGTTTGAAGCCTGAGCTGACTTCCCGGCGCAGGTAGAGAGAAGGTCTCGGAAGAAAAATGCCCCTTCGCGTCATCTTCATGGGTACGCCGGAGTTTTCGGTGCCGACTTTGCGCGCGATCGCCGAGGCTGGCCATGAGATATCAGCCGTCTATACCCAGCCGCCGCGCGCCGCAGGACGGCGCGGGCTGGAGCTGACACCGTCGCCGGTGCAGCGCGAGGCGGAGCGGCTGGGCATCGAGGTGCGGACGCCGGTTTCGCTCAAAGGAGAGGCCGAGCAGACCGCCTTCCGTGCCTTGCAGGCCGACGTCGCCGTGGTCGTCGCCTATGGCTTGCTGCTGCCGAAGGCGGTTCTGGAGGCGACCCGGCTCGGCTGCATCAACGGCCATGCCTCGCTTCTGCCGCGCTGGCGCGGTGCCGCGCCTATCCAGCGCGCCATCATGGCCGGCGACCTGGAAAGCGGCATGATGGTGATGCGCATGGAAGAGGGGCTGGACACCGGCCCGGTCGGGCTGATTGAAAAATGCGCCATCGAACCCGATATGACAGCCGGCGATTTGCATGATCGGTTGATGAGCGTCGGTGCTGCCTTGATGGTGGAAGCGCTGGCGCGGTTGGAAGGGAACACCCTGACATTCACCACACAAGCTGTGGAGGGGGTGACCTACGCCAAGAAAATCGATAAATCCGAGACTCGCGTGGACTGGACTCGCTCAGCAAGTGAGGTCCACAATCATATTCGCGGCCTGTCGCCCTTTCCCGGCGCCTGGTCGGAGATAGGAATTGGCGGCCGCCGGGAGCGGCTGAAACTGCTTCGCTCGACGCTGTCGCAAGGCCTGTCGCTTTGGGAAGAGTTGGGCGAGTCGGGAGGAATTCTCGATGACCGGCTGACGGTCGCCTGCGGGGCAGGCGCGATCAGGCTGGTCGAAGTTCAACGGGCGGGCGGAAAGCCCGCTGCCGCGTCGGAATTCCTGCGCGGGGCCAAGATCGAAAAAGGACTGAAATTCTCATGAGCATGATGTCGATACGCGCGGCAACGCCGCGGGATCGCGAGGCCATCCGCCTCGTCGAGGAACACGCTTTCGGCCAGCAGGCGGAGGCCGGTCTGGTCGACGCGCTGGTGACCGGCGGCGACGCGGTTGCCGAATTGGTGGCGGAAGAAGACGGCCAGGTGGTCGGCCATATCCTGTTTTCGCGGCTGTTCGTCCAGAATGGCGGCAAGACCTTCGCCGCCGTGGCGCTCGCGCCGCTGGCGGTGGAGCCCTCGTTCCATGGCAGCGGCATCGGCGGCGCGCTGATCCGCGAGGCGCATATCCGCCTCAAGGATGCCGGCGAAACGCTGGCCGTGGTGCTCGGCGATCCCACCTATTACAGCCGCTTCGGCTACAGCCACACGCGTGCCGAGAACTTCGAGAGCGAATACCAGGGCGAAGCGCTGCAGGCGCTGGCTTGGGGCGACGCGCCTGACGCCGGCAGGCTGGTATACGCCTCCGCCTTCACCGCTCTCGCCGCCTAGAACAGTCCACCGTTTCATGGAAACGGCGAACTGCTCTACCTCTTTGTTTGAACGCAATTCCGAACGGAAAACCGTTTCACACTTTTCCTGGAATTGCCCGAGGCGAGAGCTCTAGTCGCAAATGCCGCGTTTTCGCCTCGACATCGAATATGATGGCAGCCTGTTTGCCGGCTGGCAGCACCAGGCGGATCAGCCTTCGGTGCAACAGGCGATCGAGCGGGCGATCGAAAAATTCTGCGGCGAAGCGATCAGGCTGCGCGCCGCCGGCCGCACCGATGCCGGCGTGCATGCGACAGCGCAGGTGGCGCATGTCGATCTCGTCAAGGCGTGGCCGGGCGACAAGGTGCGCGATGCCGTCAACGCCCATCTGCAGGCGGCCGGGGCGCGCATCGCCATCTTGAAAGCGACGGTCGTTTCCGACAGCTTCGACGCCCGCTTCTCGGCCATCGGCCGCCACTATCTCTACCGCATCCTAAACCGCCGTGCCCCGGCCGCGCTCGACAAGGGCAAGGTGTGGTGGGTGCCGAAGCGGCTCGACGCCGGCGCCATGCACGAAGCGGCGAAAGTCCTGCTCGGACGGCATGACTTCACCACCTTCCGCTCGACCCAGTGCCAGGCCAACAGCCCGATCAGGACGCTGGAACGGCTCGATGTGAGCCGACAGGGCGACATAGTCGAGGTCAGGGCTTCGGCGCGCTCGTTCCTGCACAACCAGGTGCGTTCGATGGTCGGCTCACTGAAGCGCGTCGGCGACGGCGGCTGGAGCGCGGCCGACCTGAAAACGGCGCTCGAGGCGCACGACCGCGCCGCCTGCGGCCAGGTGGCGCCGCCCGACGGGCTGTTTCTCACCGGTGTCGATTATCCAGTCGAGACGAGCCCGGACAGGCTCTGAACTCCGACATCGTCCGGCACGGTGATGCCGAGCAGCGTCTGCAGGCCGAACAGCACCAGCAGCGAGGCGATGAACATGCCGACGAAAACGGCGGTGCCGACCGATGCGCCCCTGCCGATCGTGGCGTTGGTCATGCGCCAGGTCAGCACCATCGACAGGGCAAACAGGAACAGCGACACAAGGCTCGCAGCCTGGCTTGCGGACGACAGGAAAAGCCGGATCAGCGCCGAGGGCAGCATCAGCCAGGCGGTGATGGCCGAAGCCCAGTTGCTGGCGACGACGTAGTGGACGAAGCGGCCGCCGATGCCGGCGCGCGGCGCGATCAAAGCGAGCGCAACCAGCGGCAGCACCCAGGAGCCGATGTCGACCGTCGCCAGGCGCACCAGCATGCTGAAGCGCCCCGCGAAGGCGTCGGGATCGCCGATTTCGTTGGCGATGCCGACCCAGCCGACGATCAGCGCCGGTGCTGCAACGACAATGGCGAAGAAGGAATTCCAGAAGCCGTCGGCCGATAGGTCGAGCAGGCGCAGACCGTCGACCTTGCCGAGCATCAATCGCCAGGCGCCCGTCAGCGAAGCTTGGGTTTCGTCCGCCGAAAGCATGCCGTTCAGCCCTGTCCGAACCAGTCTTCTATGAAGCGCTGGTAAATTTGCGTCAGCGTTTCGAGATCGGCAATGGCGACGCGCTCGTCGACCATGTGCATTGTCTTGCCGACCAGCCCGAACTCGACCACCGGACAATAGTCCTTGATGAAACGCGCGTCGGACGTTCCACCGGAGGTGGACAGCGTCGGCTCCTTGCCGACCGCCGACTTGATCGAGCCGCGCAGCGTTTCGATAAGCCTGTCGTCGCGCGTCAGAAAGACATGGCTAGGCCGGTCGCGCCAGACGAGCTCGTAGTCGACCGGCGTCTTCTTGCCCTGCCGGTACTTCTTGCGCCTGGCCGCCTGGTCGAGCCGGTTGTGGATCTCGGCCTGCAGGGTCTCGTCCGTCCAGGTGTCGTTGAAGCGGATGTTGAAGGTCGCGGTCGCTTTGGCCGCAATGACATTGGTGGCGGGGTTGCCTACATCGATGGAGGTGATCTCCAGATTGGTCGGCTGGAAATCCCTGGTTCCCTTGTCGAAAACCGGATGCAGCAAGGCGTCGACCAGGCTCATCAGCCCGCGCACCGGATTGTCGGCAAGCAGGGGATAGGCGACATGGCCCTGGCGGCCATTGACGGTGACGGCGCCGGACATCGAGCCGCGGCGGCCGATCTTGATCATGTCGCCGAGAGCGTCCGGATTGGTCGGCTCGCCGACGACAGAGGCATCCCATTTCTCGCCCCGCGAAGCCGCCCATTCGAGCAGCTTCACCGTGCCGTTGATCGCGGGGCCTTCCTCGTCGCCGGTGATCAGCAGCGAGACCGAGCCTTTCGGACCGCCATTGGCCTCGACATGGCGCGCCACGGCGGCGATGAAACAGGCAATGCCACCCTTCATGTCGACGGCGCCGCGGCCATACATCTCGCCATTGGCGATCTCGGCGGCGAAGGGCGGATGCGTCCAGGCGGCTTCGTCGCCGACCGGCACCACATCGGTGTGGCCGGCGAACATCAGATGAGGGCCGTTGCCGGAACGCCTTGCATAGAGGTTTTCGATATCGGGCGTGCCGTCTTCGGAAAACACCGGCCGATCGACCAGGAAACCGAGCGGTTTGAGCATCGTCTCCAGCGCGGTCAGCGCACCGCCCTCAGCGGGCGTCACCGAAGCGCAACGGATAAGGGCGGCGAGGTTTTCGGCGGGATCGGTCGGCAGCGTCATGGCAAAAGCGATAGTCGAAAGCGCAGGGCCTGTCACGGCCAGACATAGGGGCCAGCCTCATGGCTGGCGATACCGCCGATATTATGGTTTTCATGTCGTATAGTTGCGACCCGGCGCGGGCGACAGGATGGCAGACAAGGGCAAACGGATCGTCATAGCCGGTGCCGGCAGCATCGGCTGCTATGCCGGCGGCTGCCTGGCGCTGGCCGGCCGAGAGGTCATTCTGCTGGCGCGGCCGCGCATCGAGGCAGCGTTGCGTCAGGACGGATTGCGGGTCAGCGACCTCCAGGGCCGCGATCGCTCGATCAAGCCCGAGGCGCTTGTCGTCACCGCCGATCCGGCCGTCGCCCTGCCGCCGGCGGACGTGATCCTGGTCACGGTCAAGAGCGGCGCCACCCAGGATATGGCGGACCTCATCAAGGCCCATGCCCGCCCCGATGCCGTGGTGATCAGCCTGCAGAACGGTGTCGGCAATGCCGACAGGCTGCGCGCTGAACTTGCCGGACGTACGGTGCTGGCCGGCATGGTGCCGTTCAATGTGGTGCAGTCGCCGGACAGCGAACTGCCGCTGCGCGTTCACCGCGCCAGCGACGGCACGGTAATGGTCGAGGATGGCGACGCCGGCTTGGCCGACCTGCTTGGAGTCGAAGGGTTTGCGGTCGAAACCCGTGGCGACATGAAGGCTGTGCTGTGGGGCAAGCTGCTGATGAATTTGAACAACGCACTGGTGGCGCTTTCCGGTCTGCCGCTCGCAACCGAACTGGCCGATCGACGCTGGCGGCTGATCCTGGCCAGCCAGATCGACGAGGCACTGAGAGCGATGAGAGCGTCCGGCATCGAGCCGGCGCGGATCGCCGGCCTGCGGCCGGCGCTGCTGCCGAAGGTGCTCAGGCTGCCGGACTGGCTGTACAAGCTGCTGGCGCGGCGCATGCTGGCGATCGACGCGCAGGCGCGCTCGTCGATGTGGGACGATCTTCAGCGCGGCCGGCCGACGGAGATCGACGACTTGCAAGGCGCCATCTTGCAGCTGGCGGGGAAGGCCGGCACGCCCGTGCCGACGGTTCAGCGGATCACCGCTTTGGTGCGCGCGGCGGAAGCGGAGCGGCTTGGCTCGCCGGGCCTGGCGCCGGAGCAGGTTGTTGCACCGGCCGGCCGTCGATCAACGTGATCTTCTGCCAGATTTTCCGCGACAGGTTTGACGCCAGGTTCTCGATGTCGTTGACGCCGTCGATGACCACGTCGTCATTGACCGACTGTGCGAACAATGCGGCGATCTTGCCCGTGATCGACAGCATTTCGGAGCAATAATCGAGGTAACGGGCCAGGTCGGCGGCATTGGTGATGCGGGCGGGCGAATGCGACGTCGGCTTGAAATCGGCCGACAGCGCCGCCGGATCCTTGGTCAGCTGATGCATGTCGATGACGTGGATCAGCGAGCGCAGGCCATGCAGCTGGCGAAAGACCTGCTTGCGCTTGATGCGCTCCTCGGAGCGGATCAAGGCGAGAAATCCGACAATGGCGAGGATGAACATGTTGAGCGAAGCTTCGATGCCTTGCACCGACTGGACGGCATCACCGGGTTTGGAAATGCGGTCGAATGGCAGGACGGTGCCGACGAAGATGAACATCAATGCGCCGGCAACGACAGCGGCGACGATGAGGCCGCGCAGCCACCAGATCGGCGCTTCCAGGGCCTTGGCGCCCTGTGCCAGATCGCGCGACAGCGAGACCAGTTCGGCGGCAACGCCGCGCAGGCCGGCCTTGGGGAAACGCTCCGCAACACGCGTCTCCAGCCGTTCCGCGGTCTCGATGATCAGCTTCGGATCAAGCGTGCGGTAGCGCATGTCCGATCGGCCCTCAGGATTGTTCCGGCTCGTTGGTGCGCCGGCCATAGCGGTTGGGTCCAGGCTGCCCCGGAAACAGGCACAACACAAGGAAGGCGACGATCGACACTACCGGCACGAACAGGATCAGCGCGGCAATGCCCGGCTTGTCCAAATCGTGCAGCCGCTTCACCGCCAGGGCGATGTTCGACCACAGCGAGGCGATGAAGGCGACGAAGAAGATGAACGACCACATGTTGCTCTCGGCCGAACCTTCCGGCACCAGCGTGAAGCGGTAGAGCGGGAAGGCCTGGATGATGGCGACGAGCAACCCGCCAAGAAAATAGGCCGCGCGACTGACGCGGCCCGAGGTTTTGAAGAAAAGCCAGGTGAGATCTGATCTGTCAGGCAAGCGGGTCCGGTCCATATTGATTGGCGCCCCTGGCGCCTTCGAGAATGCCGCATTCCACCAGAAACCAGATCGGGCCGATGAGCGGCACCAGCATGATCAGGCTCCACCAGCCCGACTTGCCGCGATCATGCCAGCGCTTGGCGTAGACTGCGAGTGCGAAATAGATCGAGGCCAGAGCGATGAGAATGCCGATGATGCCGATCTGGGCGCCACTGGCGGTGGTGATGCGTGTACCGAGAATCGCATCGAGAATAAAGGCAACGATGCCAATGACGATGAAAACGCCAATCGCGGCCCAGAACTTGCCACGGTTTATGCGACCATCAAAACTTGTGAGCAGATCCTTCCAGTCCATGTCACCCCTCCATGTTGAACCAGCGCGACCGATTGTCGCGCCGACGGAAGGTGCGCTCGCTTTGCGCAAAGATCAATCGCGCAGCAATTCGTTGATCGAGGTCTTGGAGCGGGTCTTGGCGTCGACACGCTTGACGATGACGGCGCAGTAGAGGCTCGGACCTGGCTCGCCGTTAGGAAAGGACTTGCCCGGCATCGTTCCGGCGACGACGACGGAATTCGGCGGCACTTCGCCATAGAAGATCTCGCCGGTGGCGCGGTCGACGATCTTGGTCGACTGGCCGATGAAGACGCCCATGCCGAGCACCGAGCCTTCGCGCACGATGCAACCTTCGACCACTTCCGAACGCGCGCCGATAAAACAATTGTCCTCGATGATGGTCGGGCCGGCCTGCATCGGCTCCAGCACGCCGCCGATGCCGACGCCGCCGGAAAGGTGCACGTTCTTGCCGATCTGGGCACAGGAGCCTACCCCGACCCAGGTGTCGATCATGGTGCCTGTATCGACATAGGCGCCGACATTGACGAAAGACGGCATCAGCACGGCGCCCGGTGCGATATAGGCCGAGCGACGCACGATCGACCCCGGCACGGCCCGAAAGCCCGACTTTTCGAAATCGACAGCGCCCCAGCCATCGAACTTCGACGGCACCTTGTCCCACCACATCGCTTCGCCGGGACCACCCTTGATGATCTCCATCGGATTGAGCCGGAAGGACAACAGCACGGCCTTCTTCAGCCACTGGTTGACATGCCACTTGCCGTCGGCCTGCCGTTCGGCGACGCGGACGGCGCCGCGGTCGAGCAGGTCGAGCGCCGACTGGATGGCATCGCGCGTTTCGCCGCGCGTCGCCGTCGAAATCGCGTCGCGTTCCTCGAAGGCCTTCTCGATGGTCTTTTCGAGGCTCGCCAGATCGGGCTTCGACATGAATTCGCTCCATTACCAAGCTGTTAAGGGGCTGCGCCTTAACCTGTTTTGAAAGTCGCGCGGACCCCATGCATGCTTCGCATGCTTGCGTCTTTGCATGTAGCAGGTTCTTGTCACAAAACCGCGGGACACTTTTGCGGAACCTGCTTATGTGAAGCCTTGGTGAGGGTCAATCGCGGCTGCGTCATGGGGCGGCGCAAGTTAAGAATTTGGACGGGTAGAGCATATGACACCTATGGAAAAGGCGGGCTGGACGCCACTGCCGCATTCGGACGAGGATCTGGAGCGGTCGAAGAGTGTGCCGGACACGCCGCAGACGCGTGCCGAAACCTACCGGCTCGCCTGGAACGATCCCGACTTCATGACGCGGCGCGAGTTGCGCGCGGTCCGGCTGCAACTCGAACTCCTGAAACCGGAGATGATCCTGGCCGAACGCGGCATCCGTTCGACGGTGATCCTGTTCGGCGGCGCGCGCCTGCCGGAACCCGGCGGCGAGGCCTGGGCGGCCAAGAACGAGACGCAGAAGAAGAACCTCGAGGAGAACAGCAAATACTATGAGGAGGCGCGGAAATTCGCCCGCCTCTGCTCGCAACAGTCGGCTACCTCCTATTACCGCGAATATGTCGTGGTGACCGGCGGCGGGCCCGGCGTGATGGAAGCGGGAAACCGCGGCGCCGACGATGTCGGCGCGCCGTCGATCGGCCTCAACATCGTCCTGCCGCACGAGCAGGCGCCGAACATCTATGTGACGCCGGAGCTCTGCTTCAACTTCCATTATTTCGCTATCCGCAAGATGCATTTCGTCATGCGCGCCAAGGCGGTCGCGGTGTTTCCGGGCGGCTTCGGCACGATGGACGAATTCTTCGAGACGCTGACCCTGATCCAGACAGGGCGCATGGAGCGCGTGCCGGTGATCCTGTTCGGCAAATCCTTCTGGAAGCGGGCGATCAATCTCGATTTTCTCGCCGAGCAGGGCACGATCAGCCCCGGCGATCAGGACATCATCGACTTCGTCGACACCGCCGACGAAGCCTGGGGGATCATCAGCCGGTTCTACAAGCTGGGGGAGTAGGGCAGTGGGGAATTGAAGAGCTGGTGAATTGAAGAACTGGGGAACTTGATCCGTGGAGACCGTCCTTCATTCTTCAATTCTTCAATTCTTCAATTCCCCTCTTCCTTCCCCCTCCACAATCGCCGTCAGAAACCCCGCCAGATCGTCGGTTACGAAATCGACATCATCCTCGTTGGCCGGGTCGCGCTCCCAGATCTCGGCAAAGGTCGGCTCGAAATTGCGCGGCACGATAAGCACCGTGGTCATGCCGAGCGACTTCGGCACCGACAGGTTACGGGCAAGGTCTTCGAACATCACCGCATTGTGGCCGGTGACGGCGTGCAGTTCGGCGAACTTCTCGTAGGTCTGGCGCGCCGGCTTGGGATTGAGCCCGGCGGCGACGATGTCGAAGATGTCGTCGAAATGGTCGAGGATGCCGAGTTGGCGCGCGGTGCGCTCGGCGTGCCTGCGGTCGCCATTGGTGAAGATGAACTTGCGGCCCGGAAGCTGGCGGATGGCGGTGCCGAGAACGGGATCGGGCACCAGCCATGAATAGTCGATGTCGTGGACCTTCTCGAGGAAATCGTCGGGGTCGATGCCATGACGTGTCATCAGGCCGTTCAGCGTCGTGCCATATTCGCGGTAGAGTTCCTTCTGCAACCTGCGCGCATCGTCGCGCGGCAATGCCAACAGTTCGCCGACATAGGCGGTCATCTTGACGTCGATCTGCGAGAACAGATTCGAATGATGCGGATAGAGCGTGTTGTCGAGATCGAAGACCCAGTCGGTGACATGGGCGAAGCGGGCGGGGTCAGGGAGCGTGGTCATAGGCTCCTTATGGCATGAAACGCGCATTCCGAAAGCGACTTTATCCACAACTTCTGCTCGTTGAGGTTGCGTAAATCGCCTCACGATTCAAATTTTAGGCATCTGGGAAAGGTGGCCTTCAGGGCTTGCTGGCAGAGAGGCAGTCTTGTGGGAGCAAGCGATGAACAGCATAATTCTGAGATCCGCCGCCGTTGCTTTCGCCTCAGTCGCGGCCTCTCTCCTGCTGACCCTGATCATCGTTCCGGCCATGGGATTTCCGGTCAACCGCACGATCTGGCTGACCTCCACCCTCTGTCCGCTGGTGCTGGCGTGGGCCGCCAGCGCAAGCACTTTCTGGCAAAGCGACAGGCTGAAAAACGCGCATCGCGATCTCGCCCGCGCTCATGCCCAGCTCGCCGCCGCGCATCGCCGACTGGCGGAAAAGGCGAGCCGCGACGACATGACCGGCATGCTCAACCGGGAAAGTTTCTTTGCCGCGCTTGACGGTTCGCGCCGCAAGTCCGATCGCGGCGCGCTGCTGATCATCGACGCCGACCACTTCAAGACCATCAATGACAATTTTGGCCACCTGACCGGCGATGACGCGCTGCTTTTGATCGCCAGCGCGATCCAGCGCGGCGTGCGCAGCGGCGATGTGCTCGGCCGCATCGGCGGCGAGGAGTTCGGCGCCTTCCTGATCGGCGCCACCGAGCAGGAGGCCAAGCGCGTCGCCGAGCGCATTCGCCGCGAAGTCGAGCTGATCCGCTTCCGGCCCGTCGACGAGCGGACCATCCCGCTCACGGTCAGCATCGGCGGCACTGTCTGCAGCGAGGAAGCCAGTGTGTCGGAGCTGATGCGCGCCGCCGACCGGCGCCTCTACCAGGCCAAGCACCAGGGCCGTAACCTGACGATCATCGACACCGGCATTTCCGAGGCGGCGTGATCCGATCTGCCGCAACCGGCCTGTTAAGAAAACTCTAACCCTGTTTGCACTCGGTTGTACCGCTTAGCCGGGTTTTCACTGCTTTGCGGCCAGACTTGGCACGATACTGGCTTCCACGGTGATGCATGTGTCGTTCCGGGAATTGCCGTTCTGGGACGCCATGCAGTGCCGAAGCCCAGCCGAGAGACCAGCCATGAGTTTCATCATCAAAAGAATGTCACGCCGCGCGCTCGTGCAGGCGTTGATCGCATTGCCTGCCCTGTCTTTGTTCCGCAGGCTGCCTGATGCCGATGCCGCCGATCCAGAGCCTGACCCGAACGAGATCGTCGAGGTCAATGGCTGGATCCTGAAGCGGAGCGACCTGGCATGATCTTCGACAGCTACCAGGCGTATCGCGCCGCGAACTTCACCCCGAAGGTCTGCATCCTCGGCTCCGGCCCGGCCGGTACCACCATTGCCCGCAAGCTGGGCGCCGCCGGCATTCCGGTGGTGGTGATGGAAGCCGGTCCGCGCGAATTCAGCGACGACTCGCAGGATTTCTACCGGGGCAGCACGGTCGGGGATTTCTATTTCGATCTCGACATAACCCGGCTGCGGTTCATGGGGGGCAGTTCCAACCACTGGGCAGGCTGGTGCCGCGTGCTCGATAAGCAGGATTTCGAGCCGAAAGCCTGGGTACCCGATACGGGCTGGCCGATCCGCCGCACCGACATCGAACCCTATCTGCCGGAAGTGCGCGACATTCTCGACCTTCCGGCCCTCCGGCCCGATATGCCGATCTCGGACGACATTCGCTGGGTGCAGCTGATCAAGAGCCCGGCCGTGCGCTTCGCCGAGAAGTTCGGCGATGAACTCGACAAAGCCACGAACATCGCGGTGGTGCTCAACACTTGTGCCACCGAACTTGCCGGCGACGGCAAACGCGTGACTGGCGCCAGACTGTGGTCGAACGGGCAGGATGCCGGCTCATTCAGTGCCGACTATTTCATCGTCTGCACCGGCGGGCTGGAGAATTCGCGGCTGCTTCTGTGGTCGAACCAGCGTTCGAACGGCGGCGTCGTGCCGAATGCGACGGCGCTTGGCCGCTACTGGATGGAGCATCCGACCTTCGAGGGCGGCAACGCCATCCTGGCCGGCTACAACGCGTTCGAGGTCGATGCCGTCAACGAGGCCTTCTTCTCGCCGACACTTGCCGCCATGGAGCGGCTGCAGATCATGAATTTCGGCATCAGATTGATCGAGACACCGTATCCGGGGGTCAAGAGCCTTATCGCCGATCTCGCCTGCACGGCGCCCGACATGGCCGAGTGGATGTCCTCCAAGCTCAGCCAGAGGCTGCGCTGCGCCGCGCAGCTCTACGTCGCCTGGGAACAGGCGCCGCTGGCATCCAACCAGATCGAGCTGTCGGAGACCGATGTCGACCACGCCGGCGTGCCGCGCATCGAGCTACACTGGAAGAAGTCGGAAATGGAGCGCCGCACCCTGCTCGAAGGGCTCAGACTGTTCGGCAAGACGCTTATCGAGAAGAATCTCGGCCGCGTGCGCATTGCCGACTGGATCAGCAATGGTCAGGATTATCCGACCAACGACGAGACGGCGGGCCATCACCATATGGGCGGCACGCGCATGGGCACGGACATCAGCAAGAGCGTGGTCGACGCCAACTGCAAGGTGCACGGCATGGACAATCTCTATGTCGGCGGCTCCTCGGTGTTCTGCACGTCGGGTCAATGCAACCCGACGACGACGATCACCGCGCTGGCCTGCCGGCTGGGCGACCATCTGAGCAAGGTGGTCACCGCCTGACGGTTCTGCGGCAACGTGCTCGCTATAACGTCGCCGGGTCGAGCGCCGGCTGGTCCTTGCGCCGGGCGACGATCGCCGCGAAATCGGCGGTCTGGAAGGCATCGCGCAAGGCGTCGAAGGACGGCAGCACGAAATAGGCGCGCTGGAACTTGTCGATCTCGTAGCCGGTGCGCATCACCGTTTCGAGGTCGAATGGCACGTGGTGGGCGTCGTTGCCTTCGACCGCGAACTGCAGCTCGGTAAACGACGACATCAGGCCGGCGCCAAAGGCCTTTAGCGGCTGGCCGGCCTCCTGCATCAAGCCGTATTCGGCCGTGTACCAGTAGAGCCTGGAAATCATCTCGTCGCCGCCCAGCGCGATGATGTTGCCGGCCTTCTCGCCATACATCTGCATGAAATCGGCGAACACCGGTTGCGACAGCGCCGGCACGTGGCCGAAGAAGTCATGGAACATGTCGGGCTCGACAATGTAGTCGAGCTCCTGCCTGGTCCGCAGCCAGTTGGTGACCGGGAAGCGGCGATCGGCGAGATGGTCGAAAAACGGGGCCGCGGGAATGAGCCCCGGCACCGCGACGATCTGCCAACCGGTCAGTTTGCGCAGCTTGGCGCTGACCTCGTCGAAATCGGGAATACGGTCGAGCAGGCCGAGTTTTTCGACGCCGTCGAGATAGGAATGGTGGGCGAGCTTGCGCGTCAATTTGGTCTGGCGCTCGCACAGCGTGCGCCACACCGCCTGCTCTTCTTCGCTGTAATCGTAACCCTGCGACACGGTGAAATCGGCACGGCAGACCGAGTAGTCGCCGCGCAATCCTTGCGCCGCGCAGTCGCGGGCGTATTCGGCAACGCTCATCGTCGTCATGGTTTTCTCCTCGCAAATCATGAATGACAGACGTGCCGAAAGGCTACCCGGATTTGCCGAGGCAAATCGGTTTTGATGATGGCTCGAACGGAATATTCGAGATAACATCCACTCACAAAACCCTCTGTCGGAGTGAAAATGCCTCAGTTCGACGATTTCGAGATCAAAATGCTCGATGTCCTGCAGCGCGACGGGCGCAAGCCGGTTTCCGAACTGGCCCAAGAGATCGGTCTGTCGACGACGCCGTGCGCGCGGCGCTTCGAGGCGCTGCAGGAGGCCGGCATCATCAAGGGATTTGCCGCGGTGATCAGCCGCCGCGCGGTCGGCCTGATGGTCGAGGTGTTCATCCAGGTGCGCCTGGTCAGCCACAGCGACGGCTCGCCCGAAAGCTTCATCGCCGCCGTGCAGCGCATGGACGAGGTGTCGTCGTGCTGGACGATGACTGGCGACCATGACTTTCTGCTGCATGTCATGGTGCCGTCGGTCGACGAGCTCAACGCTTTCGTCATGCACCGGCTGATGCGGCTCGACGGCGTGCGCGACGTCCACACGCAGTTGGTGCTGCAGAACATCAAGGGGCCGGGCCATGTGCCGCTCGGGCATCTCCGGAAGTGAGAATGCCTCCTTTCCTCACCCCTTAAGCAAAAGCTGCACGCAAACTGCTGAAACGGGCCAAGCGCGTGTCCACATCGCCGGCCAGCTTGCGCGGACCAAGCGCCCAGAGGTCCGCCATGAAAATCGTCCTGATCAATCCGCCGCACACCGCCATCGGCAGCCGCGTGCCCGACGATCATTTGCCGCCGCTCGGCCTGCTGGCGATCGGCGGGCCGCTGATCGATGCCGGGCACGAAGTACGGCTCGTCGACGCCGAGTTCGGGCCGATGCCGCTCGATGACGTCGTGCGCAACGCACTGGAGGACCACCCCGACTTCGTCCTGATCGGCCATTCCGGCTCGACCTCGGCGCATCCGACCGCCTTGCTGATCGCTGAGCAGATCAAGCAGCGGGAGCCGGCGACCATCATCATCTATGGCGGCGTTTTCCCCACCTATCATTGGCGCGACATCCTGTCCGCAACGGATACATTCGACTTCATCGTGCGCGGCGAGGGCGAGGCGACCGTCGTGGCGCTGGTCGAGGCGCTGGAAATGCGCCAGCCGGCGGCGAGCGTAGCCGGCATCGCCTATCGCGACGATCTCAGCCGCCCCTTCGCCACGCAACCGGCCATGACCATTGCCGACCTCGACGCCTACCGCGTCGGCTGGGAGCTGATTGAGCACTCGCGGTACAGTTACTGGGGCGGCAAGCGGGCCGTGGTCATGCAGTTTTCGCGCGGCTGTCCGCATCTGTGCAACTATTGCGGCCAGCGCGGCTTCTGGACCCGCTGGCGGCATCGCGATCCCGTAAAGTTCGCCAGGGAGATCGCCTGGCTGCACCGCGAGCACGGCGTCGAGCTGATCAATCTCGCCGACGAGAATCCGACGGTCTCGAAGAAGGCCTGGCGCGTCTTCCTCGACGCCCTTATCGCCGAGAACGTGCCGGTGCTGATCGTCGGTTCGACCCGCGCCGACGACATCGTGCGCGATGCCGACATCCTGCATCTCTGTCGTAAGGCCGGTGTCATCCGCTGGCTGCTCGGCATGGAAAACACCGACGAGCAGACGCTGCAATTGATCCGCAAGGGCGGCAGCACCTCATCCGACCGCGAGGCGATAAGGCTGTTGCGCCTGCACGGCATCCTGTCGATGGCGACCTGGGTTGCCGGCTTCGAGGACGAAGGGTTTCGCGATCTGTGGCGCGGCTTTCGCCAGCTCATCGCCTACGACCCCGACCAGATCCAGGCGCTTTATGTGACGCCGCATCGCTGGACGCCGTTCTTCCGCATTGCGCGGGATCGCAAGGTGATCCAGCAGGACGCGCGCCTGTGGGACTACAAGCACCAGGTGCTGCAGATGACGCGTCTGAAACCCTGGATGCTGTTCTTCAGCGTCAAACTGATCGAGCTCGCAGTGCAATCGCGGCCCAAGGCGCTGGCGCGCATCCTGTTCCACAGGGATCCCGAGCAGCGGCATTCGATGCGCTGGTACACGCAGATGGGCCGCCGCGTCTGGTTCCGCGAGGTCTGGGGTTTTCTGGTCCGCGACGTCAGGGTGAAAGACGGCCCGACGCTGGCTGAATTCTGGGGCGCGCCGCAGGACGCCGAGGAGGAGTCAATGACCGTTCGACGCCCAGCGCGCAAGCTGACTCTGCCTGGGACCGCGATTCGTCGAATGCCTGACCGCGCAAATGAGCTTGGCCCGCAGCCGATACTATCCTGAAAATAACATACGCTGCGTATGCATATTGACATACGTCGCGTATGCACCCACATCGCGCATGCGGGGCGTATGTCAAAAATCACCCCGGATTGGTGGAGCGCAGCGATCCAAAACCCCGAAGCCTTGCGAACGGCTCTCGCCCTCTCGGCGACGCCACGTCGCGATCGTCGGGAGGTCGGACCTGCCTTGTCTAGATGGAGTGAAACTATGACCAAACGCGACGCGATCTTCCCTGCTGGCCGGCAGGCTCTCTACGAGATCAACCGCTATTCGGCGGCGATCCGCTCGGGCGACCTTCTGTTCGTCTCCGGCCAGGTCGGCAGCCGCGAGGACGGATCGCCCGAGCCGGTCTTCGAAAAGCAGGTCCAGCTGGCCTTCGACAATCTCGCGGCGGTGCTGAAGGCCGCCGGCGGCACGTTCGACGACATCGTCGACGTGACCACGTTCCACACCGATCCGGCCGCGCAATGGGAGGCGATCGATGCCGTTCGAAAGAAGGTATTCGGTGAGCCGCCTTACACGAACTGGACCGCGGTTGGCGTGAACTGGCTGGCGGGATTCGATTTCGAGATAAAGGTCATCGCGCGCCTTCCCCAATCTGCCTGAACGACCGGCGGCGGACGATCAGCAGATCGGCCGCCGCTCAGGGGACGATCAACGTGCCGGCGCCGTGTTCGGTGAACAGTTCCAGCAGCACCGCATGCGGCGTCTTGCCGTTGAGGATGACGACGCCTTCGACACCGCGTTCGATCGCTTCGATGCAGGTCTCGACCTTGGGGATCATGCCGCCCGAGACCGTGCCGTCCTTGATCAGCGCCTTGGCCTCGGCCACGGTCAGTTCGTCGATCAGCTTCTTGTTCTTGTCGAGCACACCCGGCACGTCGGTGAGGAACAGCAGGCGCGTCGCCTGGCAGGCGCCGGCAATGGCGCCGGCGAAGGTGTCGGCATTGATGTTGTAGGTGTGGCCGTCGCGTCCTGGCGCCACCGGCGCCAGCACCGGGATCATCTCGGAGCGCGCCAGAAGATCGAGCAAGGTGCGGTCGACCTCGACCGGCTCGCCGACGAAGCCGAGATCGAGCACGCGCTCGATGTTGGAGTCCGGGTCGATCATGGTCTTGCGGGCCTTTTCGGCGAACACCATGTTGCCGTCCTTGCCGCACAGGCCGATCGCCCATTCGCCCTCGGCGTTGATCAGTGCGACGATCTCCTTGTTGATCGAACCGGCCAGCACCATTTCGACGATCTCGACCGTCTTCTGGTCGGTGACGCGCAGGCCGCCCTCGAACTTCGATTCAATGCCCATCTTGGCCAGCATGGCGCCGATCTGCGGGCCGCCGCCATGGACGACGATCGGGTTGACGCCGGACTGCTTGAGCAGCGCGATGTCGCGCGCGAAGGCCTTGCCAAGCTCGATGTCGCCCATGGCATGGCCGCCATATTTCACCACGACCGTCTTGTGCTCGTAGCGCTGCATGTAGGGCAGCGCCCGCGACAACAGGGCTGCCTGCATTTCGGCGGTGGCGGTTATTTCCGTCATCGGCTTGGTTCCCGGCTTTTTATTTTAAGCATGTCGTTGTCGCAAAACCGCTGGACCCTTTTGGGCGACATGCATCAGGTAAGGACGGCGGCGTCTTAGCGGGAATTGGCGTCGCCCGCAAATGGCTTTGCAGTCATATTCGAGCGCTTCACGACCTCGTCATTGTGGCGGCACCATCAGCGGCGCCCTGCGGTCCAGCCAACCCGAGATCTTCTCCATCTGCGCGGCGAGCGACAAAAGCGTCTCCTCGCCGCCCGGACGGCCGGCCGCCTGGACGCCGAGCGGCAGGCCGGCGTCAGTCACATGGACCGGCAGCGCGATCGACGGCTGGCCGCTGACATTCTGGATCGCCGGCCAAGGGGTGAACCAGAGGCTCTTGTCCATCAGCTGCCCGAAGAACGGCTTCAGCTTCAGCAAAGGCGTCAGACGAAGCTTGTCGAGCAGGTTCTCGATGAGTTCGTCGGCGCCTTTCGGATCCATGGCGCCGCAGGCGAGCGGCGGGTGGGCAATGACCGGCATCAGCACGGCGTCGTACTGCACGGTCTCCGAAATCAGGCGTCGCGAGGCGGCATGCAGCCGCTGCAGGTCGGCATAGGTCTCGCCGGCCGACACCAGTTCGCCGAAGCGGGCGAGCACGCGCGTCGCCCGCTCGATGTCGCCGGTAACGGAGCGCCCGACACGCAGCGCTTCGGCGCGCATCGTGCCGGCAACGGCGGAGGCAACCGTCCTGCAGAAATCGGCGAAGAAATCGCGGCCGATAAAGGGCAGGTCGATCTCTTCGACCGTGTGGCCGCCCTCGCGGGCAAGCGCCACCGCCTTGTCGAGCGCCTTGAGCGTCTCGTCCGAGATCGGCAGGCCAAGCGGCGATTTGCGGTACACGGCCAGGCTGAGCTTGCCGGGATCGCGCGCGGCAGCGGCCGCGAACGTGCCTTTCGGCGGCGGCGCGGCATAGGGCGACAGAGGATCGGGGCCGTGGGTGAGGTCGAGCAGCAGCGCGCAATCGCGCACCGAACGGGTGAGCGCATGGTCGACGACCATGCCGTACCAGCTTTCGCTCACCAGCGGCGTCAGCGGTGTGCGGCCGCGCGACGTCTTCAGACCGACAAGCCCGGTGCAGGCGGCAGGCACGCGGATCGAGCCGCCGCCATCGGAGGCATGCGCCACCGGCACGACGCCGGCTGCGACCAAGGCTGCCGAACCGCCCGAAGAGCCGCCGCTGGTATGGCCGGTGTTCCACGGATTGCGGGTGATGCCAAAGGCCCTGGATTCGGTCATCAATCGAAGCCCGTGCTCCGGCGATGCCGAGGTGACGATCGGGATAAGCCCGGCAGCGAGATAGCGGTCGGTCAGCACCGAATTGACATCGGCCAGCCATGCCGGAATGCGGCTGCCGCCATGCGTCGGCACGCCCTTGATGGCGATGCCGAGATCCTTGATGGCGAAGGGAACACCGGCCAGCGGCAGCGTGCGGTCGACGGCCTTGGCGCGGGCGCGGGCGGCATCGTAGAGCGGCTCGGCCGTGGCATTGATGTCGGGACGGGTGGCCTCGGCGCGGGCAATCGCCGCGTCGGTCAGCTCGACGGCCGAAACGTCGCCCTTGCGGACCAGATTGGCGAGGCCCGTGGCATCTTCTTCCCAAAGGATCCGTTCGACCGACATGCGCGCTCCCCCATCACTGAGGGCAAGCTAGCCAGTGGCGATTCCATTGGCAATCGGTGGACGGATCCGGGCTGGCGACACACAAAAGCTTAGGCGTGCACAAGATTATTTCCGCCGTTGCAAATACATCGCAATCGCCTAACTTGCCTGCAATGACGCCGCAGGACATCACCAAGCTGATCGTTCGGACTTCGAGGAAGGATCGGGCCGCGTTCGATCTGCTTTACCGGCAGACCAGCGCGAAACTTTTTGGCGTCTGCCTTCGTGTCTTGAACGACCGGGGAGACGCGGAAGAAGCGCTGCAGGAAGTCTTCGTCAAGATATGGACGAAGGCGGATCGTTTTGCGGTCTCCGATCTAAGCCCGATCTCCTGGCTGGTGGCAATCGCGCGCAACCATGCGATCGATCGCATACGAGCGCGGCGCAAGCCTGCCGCCGACATCGATGCCGCGCTCGACGTGGCCGATCCGGCGCCGGGGCCTGAAGCGATGGCGGTGGCGGGAGACGAATCCGAACGTATCCACCATTGTCTCGATGAGTTGGAGAAGGACCGGGCAGCCGCCGTACGGGGGGCCTATCTCAAGGGCGAGAGCTATGCCGAACTGGCGGAGCGCCATGGCGTGCCGCTGAACACGATGCGGACATGGCTGCGCCGCAGCCTGTTGAAACTCAGAGAATGTCTGGAAAGATGACGCTGGCAGAAGACACAGGACCGGAACGTGGAGGCGACGACCTGCTCGCCGCCGAATACGTTCTCGGCGTGCTCGATGCCGACGAACGCCAGATCGTCTCCCGCCGCATCGATGCGGATACGGTTTTCGCTCGTCTTGTCGAGAGTTGGGAGGTCAGTCTCTCACCGCTTGCCGCCGCCTATCGGGAAGTCGAGCCGTCGGTTTCGGTGAAGACCGCTGTCGACCGCCGCCTGTTCGCCAACGCTGCCGCCGTGACCACGCCCGCCGAATGGCGCGGCGGCCTGTGGTCCAGCCTGGCCTTCTGGCGCGGCCTTGCCGCGGCCGCGGCTGCGGCACTGGCGATTTACATCGCCGTGCCAGTCCTCAACCCCCCGGTCGAGCAGCCGCAGGCGCGCCTCGTCGCTTCGCTGGCCGCCGAAGGCAGCGACGTTAGATATCTCGCCGTCTATGATGCCGCGCATCACGAAATCGGCCTGTCGCATGTCTCCGGTGAGCGTGCTTCCGGCAAGGATTTCGAGCTGTGGATGATCGAGGGCAAGAACCCGCCGGTGTCGATGGGCGTCATTCCGGCCGGTGCTACGGCACATATTGTCATCTCGCCGGCGGCCCAGCAGAAGCTTGCCCAAGGCGCGGTGCTTGCCGTCAGCCTCGAGCCGTCAGGCGGTTCGCCGACCGGACAGCCGACCGGACCGGTAGTCGCCGCCGGCGACCTGAAGAGCATCTGACCGGCTCCGCGCGCCTGAAAAATCACAAAAGACTATCATAAGTCTATCCCTCACTGAACATGCCCATAGACAGCATGTCGACCGCGACCGATTGCTTGGGAAATCCGCCGGGCGCGTTAGATAAAATAAAAAATCACGATATTTCTGAAACTCGGGCGATTTTGTCCCGTATCTCCTCGCGTCCCCAAAAATGGGAAGAGAAAAACCCGAGGAGTTCGACATCATGCGTAGATACGTCACCCTTTTGCTCGCCGGTACGATCGCCGTTTCGGCCCTTGCCACCGCCGCCTATGCCGAAAACCCGATGGTTGGCGGCGCCGCGATGTTTGCCGACAAGAACATCGTCGAGAACGCCGTGAACTCGAAGGACCACACCACGCTGGTCGCCGCCGTGAAGGCCGCCGGCCTTGTCGAGACGCTACAGGGCGCCGGTCCGTTCACTGTGTTCGCTCCGACCAACGAGGCCTTCGCAGCCCTTCCGGCCGGGACGGTCGAGACGCTGCTCAAGCCTGAAAACAAGGACAAGCTCACCAAGATCCTCACCTGCCATGTCATCGGTGCCAAGGCGATGGGGGCGGACGTGGCCTCGATGGCCAAGGCTGACGGCGGCACCCACAAGGTCAAGACGGCCGGCGGCTGCGAGCTGTCGCTCAAGGCTGACGGCGGCAAGGTCACCGTCACAGACGAGAACGGCAATGTCGCCAATGTGACGATCGCCGATGTCGAACAGTCCAATGGCGTCATCCACGTCATCGACAAGGTTCTTTTGCCGAAGATGTAACAAGGGGCTTGCTGCCGGCGAACTGGCAGCAAGGGCCCTCCGTCGATTGCACGATCCCGCTCTGTGATCCGCAATTGACCCGCGCACTCCGCGCCTCCCACATTCGGATGTGGGCGGGCGCGGAGTGTTCGTTCGAGGGGCTTCCGTCACCGGCTTTTGATTTCCGCGCGACGGTATAGTTTGGCAAAAGGACATCAGGAGGAACTGGTCATGAACCGTCGCGACTTTCTTTTGAGCGGTGCCGCCGCCATCGGCGTCGTCGGGATCGCGGCAACGATGCTGCGCATGGGCGATCCGCAGGCAGCACAGGCCGCCGAAAAATTCGAAGTCACCAAGACCGACGCCGAGTGGAAAGCCATCCTGTCGCCTGCCGCCTTCAACGTGCTGCGCAAGGAAGGCACGGAGTATCCCGGCACCAGCCCGCTGCTCAACGAACACCGCAAGGGCATCTTCGCCTGTGCCGGCTGCGACCTGCCGCTCTATTCGTCGGAGACGAAATTCGATTCCGGCACCGGCTGGCCGAGCTTCTGGCAAGAGATCCCCAAGGCTATCGGCACGACCGTGGACCGCTCGCTCGGCATGACGCGCACCGAGGCGCATTGCCGCCGCTGCGGCGGCCATCTCGGCCACGTCTTCGACGACGGTCCGGCGCCGACCGGCCTGCGCCACTGCATCAACGGCGTCGCGCTGACCTTCAAGCCCGCCACAGCCTGACAAATTCCAACTGGATATGAAAAACTCCGGGCTTGCGGGCCCGGAGTTTTTTGCGCGGTCAGAGCTTTTCAGGCGTGGACTGGAGGAGCTTCCCGAAACAGCTGCCCACGTATCAGTGGCCGCCGCCGCCACCTCCGCCCGTCGCGGCCGGCTTGCGGATCAGCATGGTGAACATGCCAAGCGTCGCAAACAGCACCGTCAGCATGAAGAACACATCCATGAAGGACAGCAGCGCCGCCTGCTGCTGGACCATGCCAGACAGCTTGGAGATCGCGGCACTTGTCGCGTCGAGGCCGGGGGTTTGCTCGAAATTGAGCGTCATGTTCTGCAGCTTGGTCTGCGCGGCTTCACTGCCCCATTGCACATGTTCGGAGAGCCTTGCGTAGTGGAAGGCATTGCGGTCGATCAGCACGGTATTGATCAGGGCGAGGCCAACCGCACCGCCAAGGTTGCGGGTGAGGTTGAACAGGCCTGAAGCGTTCTTCAGCCGCTCGGGCGGCAAGGTGCCGAGCGCGATGTTGTTGATCGGCACCATGCACAGCATCATCGAACAGCCGCGCAGGATCTGCGGGATGAGCAGCTCATAGAAATCCCAGTCGGCGGTCAGATGCGTCATCCACCAGGTGCCGGTGGCGAAGCCGAAGAAGCCGATCATCATCATCAGCCGCGGGTCCATCTTATTCGACAGGATGCCCGAGATCGGCGCGGTGAAGAACATGGCCAGGCCGCTGACGAACAGCGCCTCGCCGATCATCATCGAATCGTAGCCACGGATGCGCCCGAGATACACCGGGTAGAGATAGGTCAGGCCGTAAAGGCCGATGCCTATGACGAAGGAGAACAGCGAGCCGAAGGCGAAGTTGATGTTGGTGAAGGCCTTCAGGTCGACGATCGGCTCCTCGGCGGTGAACGCCCGCCAGAAGAACTGCACCGCGCCGATGGTCATGACAATGGCGCAGATGAAGACGCCCTGATCCTGCATCCAGTCATTGTTGGGACCCTCCTCGAGCACATATTCCATGCAGCCCAGGAGAGCCGCCATGCCGGCGAGGCCCCACCAGTCGAACTTGCTGAACAGCTTGAGGTTGGGTTTGTCGAAGTCGATCAGCGTCCAGGCCGCCGCTGTGACCAGGATGCCGGGCACGACATTGACCAGGAACAGCCAGTGCCAGGACATGGCATGGCTGATGTAGCCGCCGACAGTCGGGCCGATGGTCGGCGCCAACGTCGCCACCAGGCCGATCATCGGCGAGACGAAGGCGCGGCGCGAGGGCGGGAAGATGGTGAAGGCAGCGGCGAAGACGCTCGGGATCATGCCGCCGCCGATGAAGCCCTGGACGGCGCGGTAGACAATCATCTGGTCGATGTTGGTGGCGGTCGCCGCCAGCGCACTGGCCGCGGTGAAGCCCGCCGCCGAGATCGTGAACAGCACGCGCGTCGACAGCATCCGGCTGAGGAAGCCCGACAGCGGGATCATCACCACTTCGGCGATCAGATAGGCGGTCTGCACCCACGGGATTTCGTCGGAGCTGGCGCTCAGGCCGGCCTGGATTTCCGACAGAGAGGCGGAGACAATCTGGATGTCGAGGATGGCCATGAACATGCCGAACACCATCGCCAAGAAGGCGATGACGCGCCGCGTCGAAATGGTGTCAGGCACAGCCGGCCTCGCCGGCGGCGCTCCTGCTGTCAGGGTTGCGGTTGCCATGGCATTGCTCCCCGGCGGCCGCTCAGTTCGACGCTGCCGCTGATGCCGAACCAGATGGGGCGGTACGGCTGTCGACGGCGACGACGACGCTCAGGCCGGCGCGCAGCTTGCCGCTCTTCAGCGCATCGGCGGGCACATCGATGCGGACCGGAACGCGCTGCACGACCTTGGTGAAGTTGCCGGTGGCGTTTTCGGGCGGCAGCAGCGAGAACACGGCACCCGAAGCCGGCGCCAGCGACGAGACGGTCCCCTCGAAGTCCTGGCCGTCGGTCGCATCGACCGAGATCTTGACCTTCTCGCCGGGCACCAGCCGGGCAAGCTGCGTCTCCTTGAAGTTGGCGACGATGTAGAGCTTGTCCATCGGCACGATGACGGCGAGCTTCTGGCCGGGGCTGACAAGGTCGCCCTGTTCGACCGAGCGGTTGCCGACGATGCCGTCATAAGGCGCCTTGAGCACGGTGAAGGAAAGATCGCGCAGCGCCTTGTCATGGCTGAGCTGCAGGGACGCCAGCGTGCTCGCCGATTCCGCGCGTTGCGCCTGCAGCACGCCGATATTGGCCTGCGCGGCGGCGATCTGTGCGTCGGCGCCGACAAGGGCGGCATCGGCCTGCTGGACCGCCGTTTGGGCGTCGTCCAGCTGCGCCTGCGTGCCGACATGCGTCTTGAGCAGCTGCAAGGCGCGCGCCGCGACCTTGGCTGCATTGTCGGCCGCGGCCTGGTCGGCGACCTTCTGCGCCTGCGCCTGCTGCAGCGAGGCGCGGGCCGCGTCGGTCTGGGCGTCGATACGGTCGAGCGTCTTGCTCAAGGTGGCGATCTGCGCCTCGGCCTGGGCGACGGCAATCTTGTAATCGCCGTCATCGACGACCAGCAGCGGATCGCCGGCCTTGACCGACTGGTTCTCGCTGACCTTGACCTGATCGACATAGCCGGAAATCTTGGGCGAGATGAACGCCATGTCCGCCTGGACATAGGCGTCGTCCGTCGAGATCATGAAGCGGCCCGTTGTCCAGTAATCGTAACCGTACCAGGCGCCGGCGCCGAGCAAGGCAACGCCGATGATCGGCAGCAGAAAGGAACGCACCGAGCGCTTCTTCTTGGCCGGAGCCTCTGCCGGCGGCGACGAGACGGGCTGGACAGGCATATCCGGTGCTTCCGTCGCCGGCGCAACCTTGGCGTTGGGGAAGGGACGGACTTCGGCTGTGGTCGGCGCGTTCGAGGACATGACATCTCTCTAAAGTTATAATATGATACTGAACCGTTCGGTTCGATCCGGCCGTTGACATAGCGCGTAAAGAGGACCATATCAAGGGCAATCGAACCGCTTGGTTCGAATTATTTTCGAGGTGTGACTTTCATGGCCGAGACCCCGCCCAATGTCGAAAACGAGTCGTGCGACGACCTGTTGGAAAGCTTGCGCCGTGGCCGCCCGGCCGCGGGGCAGGATCCGGTCAAGCGCAGCCAGATCATCGATGGCGCCCGTCGTGTCTTCATCGACAAGGGCTTCGAAGCCGCCTCGATGAACGACATCACCCGCGAGGCCGGTGTCTCCAAGGGTACGATCTACGTCTACTTCGCCAACAAGGAAGAGCTGTTCGAGGCGCTGATCGAGGAAGAGCGCGGCACCATCTTCAAGAACATGTATGACGTGCTGGACAACGCCGACAACCTGCGCGAGACGCTGGTGAAGTTCGGCAAGGTGCTGGCCCTCAAGATCACGTCGGCCAAGGTCATCCAGGCGCAGCGCACGGTGATCGGGGCATCCGACCGGATACCCGACATGGGCGCGCGTTTTTACGAGCGCGGTCCCAAGCGTGGCCACGACAAGGTCGCGGCCTTTCTCAATGCCGCCATCGAGCGCGACCTGCTGCGCATCGACGATGTCGATCTTGCCGCCTATCAGTTCACCGAACTGTGCCTTGCCGGTCTGTTCCGCCAGTGCATCTTCGCCTACCGCACGAAAGCCCCGACCCCGGACGAGATCGATCACATCGTCAGGTCAGGCGTCAGCATGTTCCTCAGGGCATACGGCACCGAAAGGCTTGTGGCGGAAGAAGGCCATCAGACGATTGCTATCGAGGCCAAGCCGTAGGCCATGCTCTAAGGTGTGGATGCTTAGCCGCCATTGGCGGCAAGCACGATGGCCGCCTGCAATTCCTGAAGGCCCTCGGCTTTTTCCGAAGACGTCGCCAGCACGAACGGAAACGCCGCCGGCCGCTTCTTGATCTTTGCCAGCGTCTCCTCGATCAGCCGCGGCACGCCGGCAGTCTTGATCTTGTCGGTCTTGGTCAGGACGATCTGGTAGGACACCGCCGCCTTGTCGAGCAGCGACAGCACTTCATCGTCCTTGGCCTTGATGCCGTGGCGGGCGTCGATCAGCACATAGACACGCTTCAGCGTGACGCGGCCCTTGAGATAGTCGAAGACCAGCTTGGTCCACTCGTCGACTTTCTCCTTCGGCGCGGTGGCGTAGCCATAGCCGGGCATGTCGACCAGCGCCAAGGGCGGCAGGTCGGCGCCCTCACCCGAAAATCCGTCCGGCACGAAATAGTTGAGTTCCTGCGTGCGCCCCGGCGTGTTGGAAGTGCGCGCCAGCCCCTTCTGGTTGACAAGTGCGTTGATCAGCGACGACTTGCCGACATTCGAGCGGCCGGCAAAGGCGATTTCCGGCGGCCCTTCCGGCGGCAGGAACTTCATGGCCGGAACGCCGCGAATGAAGATCCATCCTCGCGTAAACAGTTCGGTGCCGATTGTGCTGCTGTTCAGAGCGTTCAAGCTGCTGCCTCCAGAAGAGAAATATTGGCACCCCGGATAGCATCGAGGTTGCGGCTGACCTTGTCCACCGGCCAGTCCCACCACGCCACCGCCAGCAGCCGCCTGATTGTCCGGTCGTCGAAACGCATCTTTACCACCTTGGCCGCGTTGCCGGCGACGATCGCATAGGGCGGCACGTCATGTGTCACCACCGATTTCGCGGCAACGATGGCGCCGTGGCCGATTTCCACCCCGGGCAAGATCACCGCCTCCATGCCGATCCAGACGTCGCTGCCGACAATGGTGTCGCCGCGCACTTCCCTAGACCAGGTCGCCGGGTCAAAACCCTTTTCCCAGCCATGGCCGAAAATATTGAACGGATAGGTCGAAAAGCCGGACATAGCGTGGTTGGCGCCGTTCATGATGAAGCGCGCGCCCTCGGCGATGGCGCAGAACCTGCCGATGATCAGCTTGTCGCCAATGAACGGATAATGGTGCAGGACGCATTTTTCGGCGAATTTGTCCGGACCGTCGGGGTCGTCATAATAGGTGAAGTCGCCGACCTCGATGTTCGGCGCGTTCACCAGCCCCTTGAGGAAGCCGACGCGGGTATGCATCGGGATCGGGTGCTTGATGTCTGGGTTGGGTCCGTCCATGTCGAAATCCGTCAGAGAAATGGCCGCCAGGCGCATCCGAAACTCGAATGCGCCCGTTCAAAATAGCGTGATCCGCCCTATAGCACCAATCGGGCGACGAGCGAGCTTTCCTTGACGGTCTTGCTCATTTGCTGCCGCGGCAGATCACGATCGGATCGGACAGCGCGCTGTCGAAACCGCTGCCCTGATAGACGGTGACGTTCGCCGCGCCGGGCGGCAGCATGAAGCTGCCTTCGACGATTTTCTGGTCTCCGGTCGGCATGTGGAGAGCCCAGCTATAGGTGCAAAACTGAGGCGGCGCCTGGGGTTCGACGTGGCTGCAGTTCAATTGCGCGCCACCCAGCATGGCGGCGCCACCGCAGCTGACGGCGTCCTTTGCGAACGCAATGCCCGGCCATCCCGCGATGGCCGATACGGTCAATATCTTCAGCCACTTCATCGTCTCATCCCTGCGCTGCAACAGCCTGCTACCGGAGCCTTTTTGTGGCGTCGCAGCCCATGCGTCATTTTTTCCAGGCGGGCTTAGTCCGTCTTGCGCACCGCGTCCAGCGGGATTATGTGCATGATGATAATAAGCATGCTCACTAAAAGTCGCGCCGAAAAACTCCAGTGCCTCCCATGCCATCGTCACCCAACATCAGCTTCGTGCTGCACGATGTCGCGCGCCTGCTTCGAAAGCGGTTCGAGCAGAGGTCGCGGGCATCGGGGCTGACCCGCGCCCAGTGGCAGGTGCTGGCCTATCTCTGCCTGCATGAAGGCATCCACCAGAGCAAACTGGCCGATCTTATCGAGATCACGCCGATCACGCTCGCCCGGCTGCTCGACAGGATGGAGGCACGCAGCTTCATCGAGCGCCGGCCCAATCCCGCAGACCGCCTGGCATGGCTGCTTTACCTGAAGCCGCAAGCCCATCCGCTTATCGAAATCATGCGCAGCAATGGGCAGAAGACGCGTGACGAGGCCTTCGTCGGCCTTTCCGCGGATGCGCAACTGCATCTGCTGCAAACCCTATCCCTCATCAAATCCAATCTGCTCGCGGCTTGCACCCAGCCTGCCGCCGACCGGGAGAAAACACATGGCTGAATCAACCTCACCAAAGAAGCCTGTCGAAGAAGACGGATCCGCCGCCGACCGGGCGCGCGACCAGGTCATCCGACTGGACAGCGAACGCGAGCAAAGGCGAGCCGGCACCGTCATCGACAATGACGAGCTCGAAGCACCGGTCGCCCTGGAGCCGGCGGCGCTCGAGGCTCCGTCCAAGGAGCCACGCCAGGCCGGGGTTGCGGTGGCGCCTCCGGCGCCGGTCAAGCCCAAGCGCGGCCGAGCACGGCCGATCCTGTTTGCCCTGCTTCCGGTCGCGCTGGTCGTCGGCGGCTATTACTACGTCATCGGCGGCCAGGTCATGACGACCGACAATGCCTACATCCAGGCGCAGTCGCTCGACGTTTCCACCGATGTCTCCGGCACTGTGTCCGAGATCGACGTGCACGAGAACGAGGCGGTGAAGAAGGACCAGGTGCTTTTCCGGCTGCGGCCGGCCTCTTTCGAAACCGCTCTTGCCGCCGCCCAGGCGCAGCTCGGCACGGTGCGCAACCAGGTGCTGACCCTGCAGGCGAGTTATCAGCAGTCGCAGGCGCTGATCGAGCAGGCGCAGGCCGACATCCCCTATTACGAGGCCGCTTTCCAGCGCCAGCAGGATCTGCTCAAGACCTCCACCTCCTCCAAGGCGACCTTCGACAGCGCCCAGCACGACCTCGTCGCCGCCCGCCAGAAAGTGTCCGTTGCCCAAGCTCAGGCACAGGCGACGCTTGCCCAGCTCGGCGGCGACGCCAGCCAGCCGGTGGAGAAGAACCCCTTCTATCTCCAGGCCCAGTCGGCGGTGGACGACGCACAGCGCAATCTTGCCGATTCCATCGTCAAGGCGCCGTTCGACGGCATCGTCACCAATGTCGACGCGCTTCAGGTCGGCAAATACCTGCCGGCTTCGCAGCCGGCGTTCAGCCTGATTTCGGCAACCGATTTGTGGATCGCGGCGGAGCCGAAGGAAACCGAACTGACCTATGTGCGGCCGGGACAGACGGCGACGATCAGCGTCGACAGCTATCCGGGAGCCGTATGGCACGGCACGGTCGCCTCGATCAGCCCGGCGTCGTCGTCGAGCTTCTCCTTGCTTCCGGCGCAGAACACCACCGGCAACTGGGTCAAGGTCGTGCAACGCATTCCGATGCGCGTGACGTTGGACGATCTCCAGGGCAAGCCGCCGTTGCGCGGCGGGATGAGCGTCGTGGTCGGCATCGATACCGGCCATGCGCGCGGCCTGCCGGACTTCGTGACGGACCTCCTCGGCCGGTTCGGACAAAAGTCATGACCGGCGCGTCCGCGATGGGTGGCGTGGTCGCCAATCGCGGCGCCATCACCGCCTGCGTGATCCTCGCCGTCATCATGCAGGCGCTGGACACGACCATCGCCAATGTGGCGCTGCCCTATATCCAGGGCAGCGTTTCGGCGAGCGCCGACCAGATAAACTGGGTGCTGACGTCCTACATCGTCGCGGCGGCCGTCATGACGCCGCCTTCGGGCTATCTTGCCAATCGTTTCGGCCGCAAGCGCATCCTTTTGATATCCATCACCGGCTTCGTCGTCGCATCGGTGCTGTGCGGGTTCGCGCAGTCGCTGCCGCAGATCGTCGGCTTCCGCCTGCTGCAAGGCCTGTTCGGCGCGGCCCTGGTGCCGCTGGCGCAGAGCATCCTGCTCGACATCTACAGCGTCGAGGAGCGCGGCTCGGCGATGGCGCTGTTCGGCGTTTCGGTAATGGTCGGGCCGGTGCTCGGGCCGGTCATCGGCGGCTGGCTGACCGAGAATGTCAGCTGGCGCTGGGTGTTCTACATCAACGTCCCGATCGGCGCCCTGGCTTTCGCCGGCGTGTCGATGTTCGTCCAGGAAACCAAGACCGACCTCAAGGCCAGGCTGGACTGGCTGGGCTTCGGCATGCTCAGCATAACCATCGCCGCGCTGCAGATGTTCCTTGATCGCGGCGAGCAGCTCAACTGGTTCTCGTCGTCCGAGATCATCGTCGAGGCGCTGATCTGCGCGTCGGCCTTCTACATCTTCCTCGTCCACACCTTCACCGCCAAAAACACCTTCGTGAACCCGCGGCTGTTCCTCGACAGGAATTTCGCAGTCGGCATGATCTTCATCTTCATCATCGGCATCACCTATCTGGCCTCGCTGGCCCTGATGACGCCTTATCTGCAGACGCTGATGGGCTATCCGGTGGTGACGGCCGGCATCGTCATGGGGCCGCGTGGGCTTGGGACCATGGCTTGCATGTTCCTGGTCGGCAGGCTGATCGGCAAGGTGGACACGCGCTGGCTGCTGCTGACCGGCCTGCTGGTCACCGCCTGGGCGATGTACGACATGACCGGCTGGACCCCTGATGTGTCGCAATGGACGATCATCAGCACCGGCTTCATCCAGGGCGCTGGCCTCGGCTTCCTGTTCGTGCCGCTGACCACCATCACCTTCGCCACGCTGGCGCCGGAGCGGCGCGCGGAAGGTACAGGCCTTTACAATCTGTCGCGAAACATCGGCTCCAGCGTCGGCATATCGGTGGTCACCGCGCTGTTAACGCAGAACGTGCAGATCAACCACGCCAACATCGCCACCTATGTGACGCCCTACAATCAGGCGTTCAGCAATCCGGCGATCTTCCAGGCGATGAACCCTTACAGCGCCGCCGGGCGTGCCGCGCTCGACGGCGTGGTGACGCTGCAGGCGACCATCATCAGCTACATGAACGACTTCAAGCTGATGATGATCCTGTCGCTTGCCGCCATTCCACTGGTTCTGTTGCTGCGCAAGCCGGCGACTCCGGCCAAGATCGACCACAGCGCCGTGATGGAGTGACGGTCGAAGCTCATCCGGCAGGACAAGCAACAGCCGAAAAGAAACCGGGGTCCTGTGAGGGACTACAGGACCCCGGCCGATGCCGATACGACTTCCCAAGAAACATGGCACCTCGTCATGAGGTGGGACGGCAGGCCGAGAAAGCCCCAACGGACCTGCCTTGATCCCCTTTGCCGAAAGCCGTTACTTCGGCAACAGCACCTTGTTGACGACATGGATGACGCCGTTCGACTGGTTGACGTCGGCGATCGTCACTCGCGCCTCGCCGCCTGACTCATCCATGATGTAGAGCTTGCCCTTCTTGACTTCGGCGGTCAGCGTGTCACCGGAGACGGTTTTCATCTCGTACTTGCCGCCCATCGCCCTGGCCTTCTTCATCATTTCGGCGCCCGAAATCTTGCCGGCCACGACATGCGCGGTCAGCACCTTGGTGAGCTTGCCCTTGTTCTCCGGCTTCAGCAGCGTGTCGACGGTGCCCTTGGGCAATTTCGCAAACGCTGCATTGGTCGGGGCAAAGACTGTGAACGGGCCAGCGCCCTGCAGCGTGTCGACCAGGCCGGCGGCCTTGACGGCGGCGACCAGCGTCGTGTGGTCCTTCGAATTGACGGCGTTCTCGACGATGTTCTTGGTGGTGTACATCGGCGCGCCGCCGACATTCGGGTTTTTGGCGTAGGCGGGCGCGGCAATCGCCACGCCGGCGATGAGCGCGGAAAAGGCGATGGTCCTGAATGACGGCAAGCGCATGTGGTCTTCCTCCGGGTGAGGGCTGATCGGAATTGATAGCCTTTGGAAACGCACAGGCAGTCACGCCCCCGGCGAGGCGCAAGTTTCGCCGATCACGGGAACGTGATCCCGGAGTTGCTTAAACGGAAAAAGCCCCGCGCGAGCGGGGCTTTGAGGCTGGAGAAAGCGCTGCGCTTCTATTCGGCCGGCGATGGTTTCTTTCGGAACAGCGCGACCAGATTGTCCCACAGCTCGATCTTGGCGCCCTGGCGCTTCATGATGATGCCCTGCTGGAGGATCGACAGCGTGTTGTTCCAGGCCCAGTAGATGACCAGGCCGGCCGGGAAACCCGCCATCATGAAGGTGAAGATGACAGGCATCCAGGTGAAGATCGCCGCCTGCGTCGGGTCCGGCGGCGTCGGGTTCATGCGCATCTGCAGGAACATGGTGACGCCCATGATCAGCGGCCAGACGCCGATCATCAGCATGTGCGGCAAGGTGACCGGGATCAGGCCGAACAGGTTGAACAGCGACGTCGGGTCGGGTGCGGCCAGATCCTGGATCCAGCCGAAGAACGGCGCGTGCCGCATCTCGATGGTGATGTAGAGCACCTTGTAGAGCGAGAAGAAGACCGGGATCTGCAGCGCCACCGGCCAGCAGCCGGCAAGCGGGTTGATCTTCTCGGTCTTGTACAGCTCCATCATCGCCTGCTGCTGCTTCATCTTGTCGTCCGCGTATTTCTCGCGGATCTCGAGCATTTTCGGCTGCACCTTCTTCATGTTCGCCATCGACGCGTAGGACTTGTTGGCGAGCGGATAGAAGATGGCCTTGACGATGACGGTGGTGGCGAGGATGGCCAGGCCGAAATTGCCGAAGAACTTGTAGAGCGTGTCGATCAGCCAGAACATCGGCTTGGTGATGAAGTGGAACCAGCCCCAGTCGATCAGGAGATCGAACCGCTTGATATGACGGTCCTCCGCATAGGCGTTGATCTTGCCGACTTCCTTGGCGCCGGCGAAGATTTCGCTCTCCACCGTCGCCGACTGGCCGGCATCGACGGTGATCGGGTCGGTGAGGAAATCGGACTGGTAGCGATGGCGGCCGTCCTCGAAATAGGCGTAGCGCGGCTGGAACGGCTGCTTCTCCGTCGGCACCAGGGTCACCGCCCAGTATTTGTCGGTGATGCCGAGCCATCCGTCGGTCGACTTGCCCGGCGTGAACTGCTTGTCCTTCTCGATGGACGCGTATTTGTGCTCCTGCAGGCCTTCGGTGCCGGTGAAGCCGATCAGGCCCTCATGCAGCACATAGGTGCTGGCAACGAGCGGCTTGTCGAAGCGGGTGACACGGCCGTAATTGGACAGCGAGACGGCGGCCGTGCCCGTATTCTGCACCGTGTCGGACACCGTGAACATGTAGTTGGTGTCGACGGAAAAGGTGCGCTTGAAGGTCAGGCCCTTGTCGTTCGAATAGGTCAGCGTGACCGGGGTCGTCGGCGTCAGCGTCGCATTGCCGTCGACGGCCCACACAGTCTCGGGACCAGGCACCGCGCCGGTCTTGTCGTTGCCGACGAAGCCGATCTCGGCATAGTAGCCATTGGGCAGTGCCGCCGGGTTGAGCAGGCTGATCTCGGGCGAGTTCTTGTCGACCGTCTCAGTGTAGTGCTTGAGCTTGAGGTCGTCGAGACGGGCGCCGGTCAGGTTGATTGAACCCTCGAGGCTCGGCGTGTCGATCCTGGCGCGGGTGGTCGTGGCGAGTGCCTGTTCGCGGCCGGCCGGCGTCACGGCGTCTGTTCCCGGTGCGTTGGGAATGGCGCCAGGGGCGACGGGCGTTCCGGTGTCGGTACCGGGATTTGTGCCGGCGGCCTTCTTCTGCTCCTCGACGCGCTGCTGTTCGACGCGGGCTGCCTCGCGCTGCGCTTCGCTGCGCGGCAACACGTAAAAATATTGCCATACCGCCAGGATCAGCACCGACAGCGCGATGGTGATGAAGAAGTTCCGGTTGTTTTCCATCGAAAGCCCTTGGCCTATCGTGTTCCGCGCAGTCGGCGGGAGAGTTCGGCCTTCAACTGGCCGAACGGAGTGGTAAGCACGTCTTCGCGCCCGACGATGACATAGTCATTGCCAGGCGCCATGTCACTTGCAGCATGCGTGCGGACGGCTTCTCGCAGCCGCCGCCGGACACGGTTGCGGACAACCGCATTGCCGACCTTCTTGGTGACGGTGTAGCCGACGCGCGGCGACAGGCCGTCGCCGCGGTCGAGGACTTCAACGAGAAAAAGCCGCCCGCGTCGTTTTTCACCACGACGGACAGCCAGAAATTCCGCGCGCTTCAGAAGCCGCTTGGGATTTGGTCCCACTGGCTTGCCGGTTGCGGGCAACGATCTCGTCTTCCGTTCAGGCGCTGAGCCGCTTGCGACCGCGGTTGCGGCGAGCTGCGACGACGCCGCGACCACCCTTGGTGGCCATGCGGGCACGGAAGCCGTGCCGACGTTTGCGGACGAGTTTAGACGGTTGGTAGGTACGCTTCATTTGTTTTAATACCGCGGGGTGCGGCCCTTCTTGATTCTGTCACTGTGTAACAGGAGCTTTGCCGGGCCGGCTTTGGCGCGATCGAAACCGCGCCGGGACGAATGGCCCGAGCGTGTGCGGGCTTATAGAAAGAAGGCTTTTGGAAGTCAATCCGGAGTCGTCGGGCGCAATCCGGCTCCGTTCAGGCCGGTTTATGTTTGCGACCAAGGATGAAATTGGCAAGAAAGCCGTAATCGCCTAATCTGCGTTGATCAAGTGATCGTGAAGACATTAGCCGCATGAGCGAAACCATACAGGCACAGGAAGGGATCGGCACGGCGGGGCCCACCGAGGCGCCAGCCACCGTGCGCACGGTTCCGCTGTCGCGCGGCCTGTCGACCAAGCTGCTGCTGCTGACCATCGTCTTCGTGCTGTTGGCCGAAGTGCTGATCTTCCTGCCCTGGATCGCCAGCTACCGGCTGAACTGGCTGAAGGAGCGGCTGAGCACGGCGGCGGCGGTGTCGATCGTGCTGGTGCAAGGTGAATCCACCTCGCTGTCGCGCACGGCCCAGAACGACGTGCTGATGGCGATCGGCGCCAAGGCGATCGCGGTGCGCGACGGCGGCGTCTCGCGGCTGCTGGTGGTGGCCGAAATGCCGCCGAAGGTCGACGAACACATCGATATCGCTTCGATCGGCATGATCAAGGGCATGACAGGCGCGCTCGAGACGCTGTTTTTCGGCGGCGACCGGATGCTGCGCGTCTTCGGCCCGGTCGGAGACTCGGACAAGGAGTTCGAACTGATCATGCCCGACAACAGCCTGCGCAATGCGATGCTGCGCTATTCGCGCAACGTCGCCTTCGTCTCGCTGCTGATCTCGCTGTTCACCGCCATGCTGGTCTACGCCGCCATCGACCTGATCATGATCGGGCCGATCCGGACCATGACGCGCTCGATGCTGTCCTTCTCCGAAGCGCCCGACGATCCCGGACGGATCATCCATCCGGCTGCCCGCGCCGACGAGATCGGCGTTGCCGAGCGCGAGCTGTCGCAGATGCAGGAGCGGCTGCAAAAAATGCTCTCCGAGCAGAAGCATCTTGCCGACCTCGGCCTCGCGGTCTCCAAGATCAACCATGACATGCGCAACATCCTGGCCTCGGCGCAGCTGATGTCGGACCGCCTGCGCCAGGTCAAGGATCCGACCGTGCAGGCCTTCGCGCCGAAACTGCTGCGCGCACTCGACCGCGCCGTGTCTTATTCCGAAGGCGTGCTTCACTACGGCCGCACGCAGGAGCCGCCGCCCGCGCGCCGCCGGCTCCGGCTGCGGCAGCTGGTCGAGGACGTGCAAGGCTTGCTCGACATCGAGCAAGGCATCGAGTTCGTCAATTCGGTCGAGCCGACCTTCGAGGTCGATGCCGATTCCGACCAGTTGTTCAGGGTGCTCACCAATCTGTGCCGGAATTCCGTGCAGGCGATGGCGGCCGACAGCGAAAACGCCCTGGTGCGCCGCCTGGCGGTGTCGGCCGTGCGCCTGGGCAGCGTCAGCCGCATTGCCGTCAGCGACACCGGCCCCGGCCTGCCGCCGAAGGCGCGGGAAAACCTGTTCGCGGCGTTCCGCGGCTCGGCCCGCAGCGGCGGCACCGGCCTTGGCCTGGCGATCGCGCATGAATTGATCCGCGCCCATGGCGGCACGGTGGAGCTGGTCGAGAGCATCGGCGGACGCACCACATTCGCGGTCACCATTCCCGACCAGCCGGTCCGGCTCGACCAGGCCCGCAACGGCCTGCGCCGCCCGGCATGATGTTTCGGGCGCGTTTTGCTCCGATGCCCGTGCCTCCGGGTCCGGCGCTCCTTTTCTCAGGGATCGGCGCTCTTCCCTTCAAGGATTGAGTTCGGGCTCAACTCCGGAGCCATTTCAAGCGCCGGGATCCGGGCCGTCATCGTCAACAAAGGCACTTGTGACAAAACTTTTGCCGGATCGACTTGCTTTTCGGAAATTCAGTCGCTAGGGAACACGTCTCGTCGCGACCGGTCGTTTACGATCGGATTGCGGGGGTCATGGAAAGCATGGCCTGTTGCGCGCCCGTAGCTCAGCTGGATAGAGCACCAGACTACGAATCTGGGGGTCAGGAGTTCGAATCTCTTCGGGCGCGCCAATTTATCGAACAAAATCAACGGCCTATGGCCCATGCGCTCACCGCATCACCGGTGTTGCGCTGTGTTTCAACACACTCTCGCTCCTTGCTTGTTCCAATAATCTGGACACGCAAGGGAGGCGTGAATGTCTGTCTATCGAAGATCATAAAAGACCACGAAGGTACGTCGCGAGAAACAATTGGTGCAGGGCGACGGCTCGATTTGAACGGTAAGCGCATTTTTCGCGAGTTTGACGAACGCGATGAAGCACACTCGCTTTTGACCAGTCTGCTGCCTGCGTAAGCACATGTGAGAGCGCGTGCAGATCGTGAGGGACGATGGCCGAACGACGCCAGACGCGCTCCGTTGGATCGGACATTGGATCGGACATTGGATAAGTTGGAGCTGAAGCAGTCAAGGCACTGAGGCTTCTGGTCGAAGAGTTTCTCAAGGCGTGCGTTAAGTGTCGTGACGGACGAAAAGCCCTTAAGACAGACAACCGTCACAACCTATGCCGAGAGGCTCAAACCGTTCCGCCAGCGCTTTGGATCTAAGGTGCAACTTCACGGGCGAGTCTGTCGATTGGCCAGATTTCAAAGGTGGCCCCGGTCAATGCCTTCATTTCTGCCGCGAGGATTGGGTGTGCAGTGCCTTCCCGGTTCCAGTCTATCTTCTTCTCTTGCGATACGAGGACAACCCTCCCGAATGTAGATCCGGCGTCGAGCGCATGCTGCAATCCGACTAAAAGATCAGCCCAGACAAAAAAGTCACCATCTCCGTCGTCCTTAAAACCGGGAGGCGTCTTGGTCTTCTTTCGAAGGAGAGCAGTGTGTGAAAACAGTTGCCGTGGCGCAAAGGGTACTGTCGCCTTCTGCTTTAGCATATCTAAGAAGGCGTCCATTCGTCGAACAGTTGCCTCGTCGTAGATGTACCCATAGCTCCCTTGGAAGTCGTCCAGTAGCGCGCTGAACCGATCCGCGAATGGGCCAAACGCACCGTCCACCTTCTCAACATCGGCTTTGAGTTGATCGTATCGCTTCTTGATGCCTACAGCGAGAGAGTCTACCGCCGTGAACTGGTTATTCCAAAACTCTTGGATGACCTGACCAGGCAGGATTACTGGCGCACCGTGTCCTGTTCTTAGATAGTCGACGATATCAGCGCCCTTCGCGTGACTACCCAGCCGCAGGAAGACGTTTGCATCAAACGCGATAGCCGTTTCGTTGAGCGGGATGGTCGATGGCTCTGGCCGCAACGCAAACGCCAACGCGTCAAGGGCTTCTAGAGCCACTTCACGATTCAGCAGCGCAAGAACTTTAGAATTGGCGGCGTCGGCGCTCACTCCATCTTCCCGGCTAGTACCAGATCTCACCGGCGGCGTCAGCCAACTCTGCGCCCACCTGATCCACGGCCGCCGCATCCCATTCACCTACCTGTTGTAGTCGGTCAACCCATTCATTCACAACGCCTGTAGAAAGCATGTACTGTTTGAAGGTAGCCCAGTTGGTCACGTCCTTGGGGCGGCGATCCAACGTGGACAAGAACGAGTTTCCGATGGTGGAAGCCCAGAAGGACCCTTCATCCTCATCCATGCCGTCAAAATCAGACTGCCTAGTCCAAATGAAATGAAGGACACCTTCATTCCCGGGAACAATAGTATCCTGAACAATTGATCGCCTTAAGAACTGAAGTACTTGCTTGTTGAAAGATCTCTTTCTAAGTTGATCTACAAATTGATCTTTGGTTGGATTGAGATCTCTCAGATCATGTATAATTGATTGCCAGTTGTTCGAATCGCGGATATTTCGTGCCGCCTCGCCAAGGCGACGCTCCACGTTCCCCGTACCTAAGTTACCTACAATTATTCGGCGAACTACAAGCTTGAGTATGTAGCGCATGCCCTCGATTGAATCGGGTACATTGGACATAGCGAGAAGTATCGGGCGAACAGCAATGACACCTAGGCTATTCAAGGCGGAATACACACTCAGAGCCTGAGGCTCGCTGGGCCCAGCTAATGTCGGATCGATCATTTGCTGGTATCGAGGTAACGCACCTTCAAGCATTGTCATCAGGTCGTCGGGGACCGGAGGAGTGCGGCCCGGCAAGCGCAAGCGTCCGGCGAGGAAACCAAACAGGTCCTTCGGCAATACATGACCGCTTCGAACCGTTACAACATGCCTGATAAACTGTACAAAATTGTTCGCGCCTTCGTTGGGGAACTGTCTCGATAGAGATCGCCACTGCGTGTAGCGATCAGACCGACCAGCTGGGATTGTCTGACTTAGGACATAGTTCTTGAGCAAATCCGCGGTGGTGAGATCTTTGCCACGCGTATTAATGACCTCGAACACCTGATAGGCAGAAGCGGCGTCCGGGTGGACGAACACCGCGAAATACAGCCGATTTGTTATGAAATCGGTCCACTTGCCTAACCGCTTGAACGGATCACTTTTCAAATCATCGGAGAGTTTTCGGGCCAAGAAATTGTAGGAGGTGACCATGCGACTTGAGACGGAGTCGGGATCCCCCAGCGTCGCGACCGGTGCATTTCCATTCGTCAGAAGCGCTTGGAAAGTGGCGTCGTCAGCCGCATCAGATAGTTCGACGCGAGGAGCGGTGTCGTCGGACTCATAGTCAATGGATCGAAGAAAATCCGCTTGAATCCTGTCGGCCAGCGCCTGTCGTCCGCGCTTCATTGCTTCGTGGAAGATGGCAGTTGCCAACAAACTCAAAGTTATCAGCCGCTGCTGCCCATCAACAACATGTTTTCGTCCATCGTCCGCCCCGCTCGGATTTGTGAGAATGACCAAGCCCAGAAAGTACGTTTCCGCTTCAAGGCTCATTTGCAGATCTGCCCAGAATTCTGAAACTTCCTCGAGGGCCCACGAATATTCGCGCTGAAATTCCGGCACCTCAAAGGTCGTACTGGAAAATAGCGCGCCAGCGGTACTAGCAGAGGCATTTAACGGTGTTTGCAAGGCGGCGCTCACTTTTCGCGATGGGCGTTCACGCCGATCTAGCGAAAGTTGCCATATACAGGACCGGCTTGCAAACAGCATGCCTGTTTCAGGCTACCGTCTCGTTCGACACGTCAGGGCATCGTCGATGCCAAACACAAATACGTTCGCTCGCAAGCGCTTTCGCGCACATAATTTTGTACGTGTTTGAACACAGATGGCTATTCTGGGTGATTTTTGTACAGCCATTGATGCCAGAGCAAAGCAGCGAGCATTCTATTAAAATTCTGTTTTAATTCATCAATTTGAATTTTTGGATAAACAGGCGCCTTTGCTGGAAACCGACTGCGAATCTGATGGGAGAAATTCGAATCTCTTCGGCGCCAAACCAATGATCTATGGTTCTTTGATTGCGGCCGCCACTGTCCGACTGTGCGCGACAGGCGGAAACCAGCGGAGCCTGATTTGACCATACCTATTACCAGCATCAAACGCGCTTTGATCACCGGGGCCGGTGCGGCCGACGGGATCGGCTTTGCCATTGCCCGGCAGCTCGGCCGTGCCGGCCATGCGGTCTTCCTCACGGGAGCCAGTACGCGCGTGCTCGATCGCGCCGCCGAGCTTTGCCGCGAAGGCATCGATGCCAAAGCCGTGGTCGCCGATCTCACCATCGCTGCCGATGTCGCGCGGCTGCGGGCCGATGTCGGGGCGGTCGGTATCCTGGTCAACAATGCCGGCATGGGCTCGCTGGCATCGCCCTCGGTCGACAAGGCGTTTCTCGCCATGACCGAGGCCGACTGGGACCAGGGGATCGACGTCAGCCTGAAGACCGCATTCCTCGTCACGAAGGCCTTTCTGCCGGCGATGGTCGAAGCGGGCTACGGGCGCATCGTCAATGTGGCGTCCGTCACCGGACCGCTGGTATCCTTCGAAGGCACATCAGCCTATTCCGCCGCCAAGGCCGGCATGGTCGGCCTGACGCGCACGCTGGCGCTGGAAGTGGCGAAAAGCGGCGTAACAGTCAATGCCGTGGCGCCCGGCTGGATCGAAACGGGTTCGTCGAGCGAGATGGAGCGGCAAGCCGCCCTGCACACGCCGCCGGCGCGGGCCGGGCGGCCGGATGAGGTGGCCGCAGCGGTGGTGTTCCTGGCCTCGGAAGGTGCCAGCTATGTCAATGGCGCCCTGCTGGTGGTCGACGGCGGCAACCGCCTTCAGGAGCGCAAGGGCTGAAGGCCCCGGCGGCGCTTGTCACCAAGTCGGTCGGCGGACCTCCAGGGCACCACCCCCGCTCAAGACGCCTTGGCCAGGAAATTCCGATAGTCGGACTTGGCCTGCAGCAGGCGCAGCACATTGTCGCGCGAGCCCCGCACATGGGCGCGTGCCAGCGTGCCGGCTCTGGCAGCATCGCCGGCGCAGATGGCGTCGACGATTTCGGCGTGCTCGTCGCGGGCGATCTTCCATTCGTCCAGCCAGAGCAGCTCGGTCCAGACATAGTGCTGGCATTTGTCGAGGATGCCGCACAGCATGCCGTGCAGCATCAAATTGCCGCTGATTTCGGCGATGACGCGGTGCAGGTCAATGCCGACCTCAAGCTCCTGGAATTTTTCCCTGTTGGTGCGCTCCGGAATGGCGGCCAGCCGCTCGCATTCGGCCAGCATGGCGCGCAGCCGTGCCTTGTCCTGGTCCGTCGCCGCCGCTGCCGCCAGTTCCGTCGCGTGGCCGTCGAGCAGCTCGCGGATCTCGAAGGCCTCGCGGAACATGTTGATGTCGAACTCGGTGACGACATAGCCCTGGCGCGGCCGGCCGGTGACCAGCCCGTCGCGCTCGAGACGGTTGAAGGCCTCGCGCACCGGGGTGCGGCTGACAGTCAGCTTCGCCGCGATGTCGTTTTCGGTGACGCGCGAGCCCGGCGGAATCTGGCCGGTCACGATCATCGCCTTGAGCGCGGAGTAGACCGAGTCACGCAACGTATTTTTGGTTTTCTTGGCCAAGCTTCCCTTCCCACTTCTCCGGCCTTTCAGCCGGAACACGCATAGCTGTAGCCGCAGTCGGCATAATTTGCCACGCCCCCGGCGACGCCGTTCCTCGCCACCTTGTCCGGCTCGAAACCCGTGAATTCGATCGAGCCGGCGGTGTTGACAACATCGATCGCTAGGCTACACTCAAAATTGTATACAAAATAGCATGCCAAATCAAAAACAATGGGAACACCGGTTGGAGAGCCGAAAAAATGAACAGGACCAGAAGCGTTAGTATCGTTGCGATGGCGGGCCTCATGGCTTCGCTCGCGGCCCCCGCCATGGCGGGCGACACCATCACCGTCGCCTCATGGGGCGGCACCTACCAGGAGGCGCAGACCAAGGCGTTTTTCAAGCCTACCGCCGACGCGCTCGGCATCACCATCAAGGAAGACACCACCAACGGCCTCGACGACGTCCGGCTGCAGGTGACCGGCAATGCGGTGAAGTGGGACATCACCGAACTTGGCGCCGACGAATGTGCGCGCGGCTCGAAGGAAGGGCTGTTCGAGAAGCTCGACTACGGCATCATCGACAAGAGCGGCATCAACCCGAAGCTGGTCCACGACGACTGGGTCGGCATTTCCTACACATCCGTCGTGCTGATCTACCGGACCGACGTGTTCGGCGACAAAGGCCCGAAGACCTGGGCCGACTTCTGGAACGCGGAAAAGTTTCCGGGACGGCGCGCGCTGAGCGGCAGCCAGGCGACCGAAACGCTGAGCGTCGCGGCACTGGCCGAAGGCATTCCGATCGACAAGGTCTATCCGGTCAATATCGACGGCGCGTTGAAATCCGTCGACAAGATCCGTGGCCATATCGACGCCTGGTGGACCTCCGGCGCGCAGGCCATGCAGCTGGTGAAGGACGGTGAAGTCGACATGGCGAGCATCTGGAACGGCCGTGCCGGCACCTTGAAGAAGGAAGGCGCGCCGGTCAGCTTCTCCTTCGACCAGGGCGTGCTGACCGCCGACTGCATGGTCATCCCCAAGGGCTCCAAGAACAAGGAAGCCGCGATGAAGGCGCTGGCGATGTTCGTCAGCCCGCAATTGCAGGCCAATCTGCCGCTCTATGTCGATAATGGCCCGGTCAACGAGAAGGCTTTCGAGACCGGCAAGATCCCACAGGACAGGATCGAGGACATCAATTCGGCGCCCGAAAACGTCAAGAAGCAAGTGTTGCAGGATGCCGAGTTCTGGCGCGACAATCTGGTCGAGGCGACGGAAAAGTTCAACAATCTGATCCAGCAATAGGCTGCGGCCGCAACCCAAACCACGGCAGGGCGACGCCTCGCCCTGCTTTCGCCGCCTCAGCCCCTGGGAGAGAAAAATCTTGTCCATTGCGCCATCCGCGTTGCCGATCGGCATGCGCGGGATCGAGAAACGATTTGGCAGCGTGCCTGTGCTGCGCGACCTCAACCTCGACGTTGAGGCTGGTGAATTCCTGACGCTGCTGGGGCCTTCCGGTTCCGGCAAGACGACGCTGTTGATGATCCTGGCCGGCTTTGTGCGGGCCAATGCCGGCTCGATCAGGGTCGGCGGCGACGAGATCATCACCACGCCGCCGCACAAGCGCAACATCGGCATGGTGTTTCAGAACTACGCGCTGTTTCCGCATATGAACGTCTTTCACAACATCGCCTTTCCGCTGAAGCAGCGCGGCGTTGCCGCCGCCGAGACGGCCGAGCGTGTCGAAAAGGCGCTCGATCTGGTGAAATTGCAGGGGCTGGGCGAGCGCCGGGTCGACCAGCTCTCCGGCGGCCAGCGCCAGCGCGTGGCGCTGGCGCGCGCCATCGTCTTCGAACCGCGCATCGTGCTGATGGATGAGCCCCTGTCGGCATTGGACAAGGGCCTGCGCGAGCATATGCAGATCGAACTGCGCGCCCTGCATCGCCGGCTTGGCATGACCACGGTCTATGTCACGCATGACCAGCGCGAAGCCATCACCATGTCGGACCGCATCGCGGTGATGAATGGCGGGCGCATCGAACAGCTCGACAAGCCCGAAACCCTCTACGCCACGCCGCGGACGCAATTTGTAGCCGGCTTCATCGGCGAATCGAATTTCATTCCGGTCGAGTGCCGCAACGGCTCCGTCTGGTATGAGGACCGGAGAATCCACACCGCGGCACCCGTGCCGGCGGCAGGCCAGCACCTGATGGTGGTGCGGCCGGAAAAGCTGCGGCTCTTGCCAAACGCCAAACCGACAAGCGGCATCAACGTGCTCGAGGCGAAAGTCAGCGACATCATCTATCAGGGCGACAGCTTCGTCTGCTATGCCGTGCTGCGCGACGGCCGGCAGCTGACTTTGCGCGACTATTGCCGCAGCGATGTGCTGGCGAAAATGCCCGCACCCGGCCATCCAGTCTCATTCGGTCTCGATGCGCAGGACACGATCCTGGTGGCGGCAGACTGATGAGCGCGCAGACCGCCCTCATGGAAGAGATTGGCAGCGCCGCAGGCCGGGAGCTCAACAAGCAGGCACTTCGCGCCGACGCCCGGCGTGAATCACTACGGCTGCTGGCGCTGCTGTCGCCAAGCCTGTTGCTGGTCTTCGCCATCATCATCGTGCCCATCGGCTGGCTGTTCTGGCTGTCGCTGTTCGACGAGGCCGGCGCGCTGAGTGCCGCCAATTATGCGCGCTTCTTCGAGCAGGCCTCCTACATCAAGACCTTCGTCACCACCTTCAAGGTCGCCTTCATCGTCACCGGCGCCTGTGTTCTGCTTGGCTATCCCCTGGCTTACATGCTGTCGCAGCTGCCGCGCCGGGCGGCGTCGATCTGCCTGATCTTCGTCATCCTGCCGTTCTGGACATCGGTTCTGGTGCGCACCTATGCCTGGCTGGTGATCCTGCAGCGCAAGGGCCTGATCAACAGCTGGCTGATCGACCTCGGCGTGATCAGCCAGCCGCTGTCGCTCGCCAACAATTTTTCGGGCGTCGTCATCGGCATGACGCATATCCTGCTGCCGTTCCTGGTGCTGCCGCTTTACGCCTCGATGAAGACAATCGACACCGACTGCCTGCGCGCCGGCATGAATCTCGGTGCCGGCCCGGCCGCTACCTTCCGGCAGATCTTCTTTCCGCTTTCGCTGCCCGGCCTCGCCTCGGGCGTGGTCATCGTCTTCGTGCTGTGCCTGGGCTTCTTCGTCACGCCTGCGCTGATGGGCGGCGGCAAGGTCATCATGTGGGCGATGCGCATGGAACAGACCACCAGCCTCTATTCCAACTGGGGTGCGGGTGCAGCACTGGGCGTGGTGCTGCTGGTGGTCACGCTGGCGCTTCTCGGCCTGTTCCAATGGCTGCTCGGCGCGCGCGCCACAGGTGTCTGGAGTTCACGATGAGCGAGGATGTCGGCCTGCCGATCTCGCATCGGCAACGTCTGTGGCTCTATTGCCTCGGCGGCCTCGTGCTGCTGTTCCTGATCGCGCCGTCGATCATTATCGTCATCATGTCGTTTTCGGATTCGACGCTGCTGCAATTCCCGCCGCAGCAATGGTCGCTGCGCTGGTACCAGACCTATTTCGGCTCACTGGAATGGCGCGACGCCACGATCGTCTCGGTCAAGGTGGCTGTTATGACCGTGCTGGTGGCGACACCGCTCGGCACCGCGGCTGCCTATGCCATCAACCGGGGCACGCTGCGCTTCAACGGCACCATCAACGCGTTGCTGACGGCGTCGCTGATCGTCCCGGTGATCCTGATCGGCATCGGCACCTTCTTCCTCTATGCGCGCATCGGGCTCAACAACACGCTGACCGGCCTGGTCATCGCACATACGGTGCAGGCGCTGCCGCTGGTGGTGCTGACCGTGCTGTCGGGGTTGCGCTCCTACGACATGAATCAGGAGCGGGTGGCGCGCAGCTTAGGTGCCGGCCGTGTCGCCGCCTTCTGGCAGGTGACGATGCCGCAGATCCGCTTCTCGATCGTCTCGGGCGCGCTGTTTGCCTTCATCACCTCCTTCGACGAAGTGGTGGTTTCGCTGTTCATATCGGGCGGCGAGACCACGACATTGACACGCCGCATGTTCAACGCGCTGCGCGACCAGATCGACCCGACGATCGCCGCCATCTCGACCTGCCTGATCGTGCTCTCGGTCGTGCTGTTGTCGGTTGCGCAGATCTTCGGCCGGCGGCATTGATTTCACCAGACGAATTCGCAGAAGTGACCAATTTGCAGACGTGACCAGGGGATATCCAGACAGAATGCGTGATTTCCAGTTTCCAGGCCGCTCGCCGGTTCGTGCCACCGAGGCGGTTGCCGCGACCTCGCATCCGCTTGCAACCCTTGCCGCCATCGACATGCTGCGCTCCGGCGGCAATGCCATGGATGCCGCCGTCTGCGCCGCCGCCGTGCAGGGCGTGGTCGAGCCGCAATCGACCGGCATCGGCGGCGACTGCTTCGTGCTCTATAGCCCTGCGGGACAAGGCAATGTGCTGGCCTTCAACGGCTCGGGGCGGGCGCCGGCCAATGCGACGGTCGACTGGTATCTCGAAAAAGGCTTCGACCGAATCCCGCTGCAGGGACCGCATGCGGTCACCGTGCCGGGCGCCGTCGACGCCTGGAGCCGCCTGCTCGAGGACCATGGCCGCAAGGGCCTTGCCGAGGCGCTGGCGCCGGCCATCCATTATGCCGAAAACGGCTATGTCGTGCATGATCGCGTCGCCTTCGACTGGGCCGAGCCGGAGACCGATCTGTCGGCCGACGAGCACGCCGCACGCATCTTCCTGCCCGGCGGCAAGGCGCCGAAGGCCGGCGACGTCCACCGGCAGCCGGAACTGGCGGAGACCTTGCGCATCATCGCCAAACACGGCCGGTCCGGTTTCTACGAAGGCGCTGTCGCCGACGATATGGTTAGCCGGCTCAACGAATTGGGCGGACTTCATACGGCCGAGGATTTTGCCGCGACCAGAGGCGACTATGTGGCGCCGGTCAGCACCTCCTATGGCGGCCATGACATCCACCAGATGCCGCCGAACAATCAGGGGCTGACGGCGCTTTTGATGCTCAATTTGCTGTCGGGCTTCGAGCTTGGCGGACTTGACCCCAATGGCGCCGAGCGCCTGCATCTGGAGATCGAGGCCGGGCGCCTGGCCTATCGCGACCGCGACCGTTATGTCGGCGACCAGGACCATGTCCCGGTGCCCGTGAAGCAGCTCCTGTCCAGCGGCTATGCCGATCGGCTGCGCGCCGAGATCGATCGCGAGCGCGCCATGACGCATCTGCCGCGCGTGGAGTTGCCCGGCAGCGACACGGTCTACATCTCCATCGTCGACCGCGACCGCAACGCGGTTTCCTTCATCAACTCGACCTATTATTCGTTCGGCAGCGGCGTGGTCGGCCCGAAGACCGGTATCGTGCTGCAGAACCGCGGTTCCAGCTTCCGCCTTGAGCCTGCGCATCCGAACGCGATCGCGCCGGGCAAGCGGCCGATGCACACGATCATGCCGGGCATGGCGACGAAGAACGGCCGCGTTGTGATGCCGTTCGGCGTCATGGGCGGCGGCTACCAGCCCTTCGGACATGTCCATCTGCTGACCAACATGATCGACTTCGGCATGGACCCGCAGCAGGCGCTGGATGCGCCGAGGGTGTTTTACAATGACGACACCGTGGAGACCGAGCGTGGCGTTCCCGCCGAGGCAATCGAGGGCCTGCGGCGGCGCGGCCACCGCATCGCCGAACCGCATCACCCGCTGGGCGGCGGACAGGTGGTGCTGATCGACTGGGAGAAGGGGACGCTGACCGGCGCCTCCGATCCGCGCAAGGATGGTTTGGCGCTTGGCTACTGACGCAATCCGTTGTCCAATGGCGTATCCGTATCGAGGTAAGCCCGTCAGCCGGGCTCCCGCCAATAGTCGTTCGAAATCCAGCCGGTGATCATGACCCAAGCCGAAACCCACGCAGATCTCTCCCGCCGTTTTGCCACCGGCGTCGACGATGCGCCCGCTATCCTGGCACCCGACAGGGCAACGCTCAGCCATGGCGGATTGCGCAGCCTGATGGCCGACACGGCAAAACAGCTGCATGCGCGCGGCATCGGCCGGGGCGACAGGGTGGCGATCGTGCTGCCGAACGGGCCCGAGATGGCCACCGCCTTCGTCGCCGTGGCGGCCGCCGCCTCGACGGCTCCGCTCAACCCCGCCTACCGGGCCGACGAGCTCGATTTCTACCTGACCGACATCGGCGCCAAGGCGATCCTTGTCGCGGAGGGCGAGACCGGACCGGCGGTGACGGTGGCCGAACGCCTCGGCATCGGCGTGCTGCGGCTTGTCGTGCAGCCCGCCACACCCGCCGGCAGTTTTGCGATCGAGGGCGCGGCGATCGGACCCCCGGCATCACCCGACATGGCGCAAGACGGCGACATCGCGCTTTTGCTGCACACCTCCGGCACGACGTCGCGGCCAAAACTGGTGCCGCTCAGCCATGCCAACATCGCAGCCTCGGCTGCCCATATCGGCGGCACGCTTGGCCTGACGGCCGATGACCGCTGCCTCAACATCATGCCGCTGTTCCACATTCACGGCCTGATCGCGGCGGTGCTGTCGTCGCTGGCATCGGGCGGCAGCATCTACTGCACGCCCGGCTTCAACGCGCTGCGCTTCTTCCAGTGGCTGAGCGACGCGCGGCCGACCTGGTACACGGCGGTGCCGACCATGCATCAGGCGATCCTGCCCCGCGCGGCACGCAACACCGAGGCGCTGGCGGCTGCGCGGCTGCGCTTCATCCGCTCGTCCTCGGCATCGCTGCCGGCGCAGGTGATGACTGAGCTGGAAGCGACCTTCGGCTGCCCGGTGATCGAATCCTACGGGATGACCGAGGCGGCGCACCAGATGGCGTCGAACCGGCTGCCGCCGGGCCAGCGCAAGCCGGGCAGCGTCGGGGCCTCCGCCGGTCCGGAAGTGGCTGTCATGGCGCCCGACGGGCGGCTGCTTAATGCCGGCGAGACCGGCGAGATCGTCATTCGCGGGCCCAATGTGACTGTTGGCTACGAGAAGAACCCGGATGCCAACGCCACCGCCTTCGCGCATGACTGGTTCCACACCGGCGACCAGGGCGTGCTCGACGAAGACGGCTATCTCAGGGTTACCGGACGGCTCAAGGAGATCATCAACCGCGGCGGCGAAAAGATCTCGCCGCTCGAGGTCGACGATGTGCTGATGGACCATCCGGCGGTGGCGCAGGTCGTCACCTTCGCCATGCCGCATGACAAGCTTGGCGAGGAGGTGGCCGCGGCGGTTGTGCTGCGCGAAGGCATCAGTGCCACCGAGGGCGACATTCGCACCTATGCCGCGACGCGGCTTGCCGACTTCAAGGTGCCGCGCAAGATCCTGATCCTGGACGAGATCCCCAAGGGCGCGACCGGCAAATTGCAGCGCATCGGCCTTGCCGCCAAACTCGGGCTTTGACGATGAAGATCACCATCTTCGGCGCCGGTGCGATCGGCGGCTATCTCGCGGCCAAGCTTGCCATGACTGGGCGGACCGATCTTTCGATCGTCGCGCGCGGGGCGCATCTGGAAGCGATCAAGGCAAATGGCCTGCGCCTGATCGAGGACGGCCAGGAGACGTCCGTCCCCGTCCGGGCCGCCGCGAAAGCCGAGGAACTTGGCGTCCAGGATTATGTGGTTCTGGCGCTAAAAGCCCATTCCCTCACCTCGGCCCTTGACCAGATCGCCCCGCTACTCGGGCAAGACACCGCCGTCGTCACCATGCAGAACGGCGTGCCCTGGTGGTATTTCCACGGCGTCGGCGGTCCGCTCGAAGGCACCAGGCTGAACGCGGTCGATCCGGGCGGCGCGATCTGGCAGCGGATCGGACCGCAGCGCATCATCGGCTCGGTTGTCTATCCCGCGGTCGAGGTCGATGCGCCGGGCCTCATCCGCCATGTCGAGGGCAAGCGTTTCTCGCTCGGCGAGCCCTCGGGCGAGCGCAGCGAACGGGTCACGCTTCTGGCCGAGGAGATGGTCAAGGCCGGGCTGCAGGTGCCGGTGCGCGACGACATACGCAGCGAGATCTGGGTGAAGCTGTGGGGCAATCTCTCCTTCAATCCGATCTCGGCGCTGACCGGCAGCACGCTGGCGGCGATCGTCGCCGACGAAGGCACCCGCACGCTCGCCCGCACCATGATGCTGGAGGCGCAGGCGATCGGCGAAAGCCTCGGCGTGCGTTTTCCCATAGCGGTCGACCGGCGCATCAAGGGCGCCGGCGATGTCGGCGAACACAAGACCTCGATGCTGCAGGACCTGGAGCGCGGCCGGCCGATGGAAATCGACGCGCTGGTGAGCGCGGTGCAGGAACTTGGCCGGCTAACGGACAAGCCGACCCCGACCATCGATGCCGTGCTGGCGCTGGTGCGGCGGCTGGCGGTGGAACGCGGGTGTTATGGGTGAGGTGGAAGGACAGGGCAAATCGGAGCCATGGCGCGCGACGATCCAGGCCTTGAAGCACCTTGGCCTCACATCCCAGCTTGACTGGAGTTAGCAGCATGCTGAACGCCATTCACCACGTCGCGCTCATCTGCACCGACTATGACCGGTCGCGACGGTTCTACGTCGAACTCCTCGGCCTCGATCTGATCCGGGAGGTTTATCGGGAGGAGCGGCAGTCATGGAAGGCGGATCTGCGGATCGGGTCGGCCCAACTGGAATTGTTCTCCTTCCCTGCACCGGCGATGCGGCCGCCCCACCCAGAGGCTACAGGCCTGAGACATCTGGCATTTGCTGTGGCTAATCTTGAGCCCGTAATTATCCGCCTGGAAGCTGCAGGCGTTGCCGTCGAGCCAATCCGGATCGACCCATACACAGACCAACGGTTTACCTTTTTCAGGGACCCGGATGGATTGCCGCTGGAACTCTACGAAGCTCCATAAGGAACGGTTCGCTTTCGCGACGGGCGCTGTGTACTGACGGTCTCGGTATCGGCGGACCGCGAATCTGTGCTAAGCGCCGCCCAACCAACCAAAGGACCACACCAATGAGCGAACTGACCGTGGCCGAGGCGACCGAGAGCATCTATGCCTCGCTCCGGGCGGACAATGCCTACATCGACACACATATCGCGGCGCTTAAGGCGGCGCTGACGCGAGAGGGGATAAAACAGGCGGTGTTCGATCCGACCAAGCTGGCGCAGAACAACCGCTCGGGCCGCAAGTTGATGCAGGCTTATTTTCGGCAGCGCGGCGTGAGCGTGCGGTTCTCGGACCAGTAGAACCGCGCGCTCTCCCAACCGCGCCACTGGGAGTTCTCGGCCGGTCCGTCGCCATCCGGACGTCGGGACTGTAAGTTCTAATCCATGGGAGTTGTTTCAAGGCCGATCCTGGATCGCGGAGAGGATGTGACATGGTGGATTTTGATCGGATCGACAAGTTGATCGCAGCGGTGCCCCCCGCCTTGGCGCTTCGCGCCGGATTGGACCTTGGCATCTTCACCCGGCTCAGTGAAAGCGCGGTGACTGCCGACAGCCTCGCGGCCACCCTCAAAGTCGAACCCGATCGTCTGTCACGGCTCCTCTACGCGCTCGCCAGCATCGGCCTCCTTGAAGTCAAGGATGGTCAATTTCGCAACGGAGCCGAAGCGTCGGAGTTCCTCGACGCGTCCAAGCCGACCTATCGCGGCGGCGATCATGCGCTGCTGCGCGAGCTCTGGGGAGCCGACCTTTTGACCGCAGAGTCGCTGCGACAGAACCGGCCGGCCGCGCTGCACGACTTTTCCGAGGCGGGACCTGAGTCCGCGGCGGCCTTCAGCCGCATGCTCGCACCGGGTGGGGTGATTTTCGGCCGACATCTGGCCCAGGAGATGGACCTCTCGGCGGTCGGTTCGGTGATCGACATCGGCGGGGGTGCCGGGACCATACTGGTCGGGCTTCGCGAGCGGTGGCCGCACATTGCGGCGACGCTGATGGAACTGCCGACGGTCGCAGCGGTCGCGCCAGCTATCCTGTCGGAATACGGTGCCTACGACGTGGTTGTCGAAGAGGGAGATATAACCGCCGCGCCATCGGTCCGTCGGCACGATCTGGCGATCCTGAAGGCCGTCGTCCAGGTGCTTCCGCCGGACAAGGCGCGCAGTTCGATCCTGAACGCGGCGCGTTGCCTTACACGTGGCGGCGAGATCGCAATTGCCGGGTGGGGTGTCGTCGATGACGACCGCCTCGGCCCGCCTGAGGGTGTCTTTCTCAATCTCACCTTCCTGAACCTCTATCGCAACGGCCAATCGTACACTGAAGGTCAGTATCGCGCGTGGATGACCGAGGCTGGATTCCGCGATATCTCCAGGTCGCGCCTGACGGACGGCTGCACGTTGTTCCGTGGACGCCTCACGAGCTGACTCAATAACAGCGATCTGCCGCCGCAAGTGCTTCGACGCGGTGAGCTTGGTCCAGTGCGCCAATCCGCCGGACCGATGCATAGAACCTGACATAGTCGCCCGAGCACAAGTCGAACAGGCGCAGAAACGCGGTCACCCGATCGCTATAAACGGACGTCGCGGCGAGCTTTGCATTGTTGATCGGGGACGCGAACCAGGCATCGTATCCTCGGTATCGGCCCCAGCGCGTGTCGCGCATGTGTCGGTAGCGCATCCGCAGCCGTTCAATCGCGGCCGTCTTCGCGGCCAGTTTTTGCTCCGAGGTGCCGGAGTTGGAATAGACTTGCGCCAACTCGTCCCGGGTCCGCGACACCAGCGAAAGAAATTCAGCCTTGCGTCCCCGGGCGGCTTCGTAACGGCGCAATGCGGCGGTATCGCCAGTCGCGCGCAGCCATTTTTTCACGCCGGTTGTTTCGACGGCGACAGCGAACGCCTCGTTGAAAGCGGAATCGTCGTGCACATAGACGCGCTGGTGGGCCAGTTCATGGAAAATCAGCCCTGCAAGATAGGTTTTATCCTCGCCGAACATCGTGCTTAGCAGCGGGTCACTCGACCAGCCAAGCGTGGAATATGCAGTGATGCCCGTCACATAGACGTCCATGCCCTGTTCTTGAAGTTCGACGGCGGTTTCAGTCGCGGACTTCCTGGAGAAATATCCCCGGTAGGGAACGCAGCCGAAAACAGGAAAACACCATGTTCGCGGCGTCAGCGAAAATGCCGGCGCGGCGAAGACAGCCCATGTCACCGAGTCCCGACCAATGTCGACATAGCTGCGGTAGCTGTTGTTGTCGGGCAACGCCAGTTCATCTGTCGCAAACTGTCGTATGGCGCTCGCCGATGCCATTCGGGCGCGCAACGCCTTCGGCGTCGAAGGATCCTCGATCAGTTTTCCGACATCCTGGCGTGCGGTCATGATCTGCAGATGACCCTTCATGGATTGCGCGTAGTAGGAAATGCTGGTGCAGCCGGTCACGCCGGACACCACGGTCATAACCGCAACCAATCGAAAGAATGCGCGCATCACGATTTGTCCACAGCAGTGCTCACCCGTTCCGATGGGGTCGCGATTGCCCCAGGTCGCAAGCAGTCGCCTCGATTGATCGAGGTCTATAGTTTTCTGAAGAATCCGGACAGGTGCTCATTGTGGTGACGCATGTCACCACGCGCAAACCGCGTCCCACCAACCTGCAGCTGATCAGTCCTTTCCCGCCCGCCCGAAAATCCGCGCGTAAAATTCGCCGACGATGCCGCGCCGGAAGATCAGCACGCACACCATGAAGATCAGGCCGGTGGCGATGGTCACCGGAAAGCCGGAAGTGGCAAGCGTGTTTTCCAGGCCGATGACAAGGCTGGCGCCGATGATCGGCCCGACCATCGTACCGATGCCGCCGAGAAGCGTCATCAGGATCACCTCGCCCGACATCTGCCAGGTGACGTCGGTGAGCGTGGCGAACTGGAAGACGATCGCCTTGAGCGAGCCGGCCAGCCCGGCCAGCGCCGCCGACATGACGAAGGCGCCCAGCTTGTAGTTGGCGACGGAATAGCCCAGCGAAATGGCGCGGTTCTCGTTCTCGCGGATCGAGCGCAGGATCATGCCGAACGGCGAATTGACGATGCGCCAGATGGCGAAGACGCCGATCAGGAACACCGCCAGCACGAAATAATACATGTTCAGCGAGACGTTCAGGTCGAGGACGCCTAGCAGCATGCCGCGCGGTATGCCCTGAATGCCGTCCTCGCCTTGCGTGAACGGCGCCTGCACGCAGAAGAAGAAGAACATCTGCGACAGCGCCAGCGTGATCATGGCGAAATAGATGCCTTGCCGGCGAATGGCGAAGAAGCCCATGACGAGGCCGAGCAGGGCCGCACCCGCCATGCCGAGCAGAATGCCGGCTTCCGGCGGCCAGCCCCAGACCTTGACGGCATGCGCGGTGAAATAGGCGGCGCCGCCAAAGAAGGTTGCGTGGCCGAATGACAGCAGCCCGGTGTAACCAAGCAGAAGATTGAACGCGCAGGCAAACAGCGCGAAGCACAGCATCTTCATCAGGAAGATCGGATAGACCAGGAAGGGTGCGACCAGCAGCGCCAGGATGCCGAGCCCGACCAGCGTCCATTCAAGCCGTGCCGAGGTTTTGGCCGATGTCTCGCGAAGCGTCAGTTCCGACATGTCAGGCGTCCCTTCCGAACAGGCCGGCCGGCCGGACCAGAAGCACAATCGCCATGATGACGAAGACCACGAGGTTGGAGGCCTCGGGATAGAAGACCTTGGTCAGGCCTTCGGCAAGGCCAAGCATGTAGCCGGTGACGATGGCGCCAAGGATCGATCCCATGCCGCCGACCACGACGACGGCGAAGACGACGATGATGAGATCCGACCCCATAAGCGGGCTCACCTGATAGATCGGCGCTGCCAGAATCCCGGCAAGCCCGGCCAGCGCGGAGCCGAGGCCGTAGGTCAGGGTCAGCAGCAACGGCACGTTGACGCCGAAAGCCTGGACGAGGCGGGGATTCTCCGTCGCGGCGCGCAGGTAGGAACCGAGCCTGGTCTTCTCGATCAGCGCCCAGGTTCCGAAGCAGACGATCAGCGAGGCGACGACGACCCAGCCGCGATAGTTGGGCAGGAACATGAAGCCGAGATTGGTGCCTCCCGAAAGCAGCGGCGGTACGGCGTAGGGGTTTCCCGAGACGCCGTAATAGTAGCGGAAGATGCCTTCGAGCACGAGCGCGAGGCCGAAGGTGAAGAGCAGCCCGTAGAGCGGGTCGAGGTCGTACAGCCGCGACAGCGCCAGGCGCTCGACCACGATGCCGAAGACACCGACGATCAGCGGTGCAAGGATCAGCGCCGGCCAGTAGCCGATGCCGAGATGGGTGAGCAGCAGATACCCGACGAAGGCGCCGAGCATATATTGGGCGCCATGGGCGAAATTGATGACTCGCAGCAGGCCGAATATGACAGCCAGGCCCAGGCTCAGCATGGCGTAGAACGAGCCGTTGATCAGGCCGACCAGCAACTGGCCGAGGAAAGCCTGAACGGGGATGCCGAAGATCATCGTCATGGCGCCATCATACACCCAGGACTTCGTGGAGCAGCGTCATGCGGTCCGGCAGTTCGCCGACCGGAAACCCCGCCACCACCTTGCCGTGCTCCATCAGATAGAAACGGTCGGCGACACGACTGGCGAAGCGGAAGTTCTGCTCGACCAGCAGGATCGTCATGCCGCACTTTTTCAACGTCGCCAGCAACGCGCCAATGCGCTGCACGATGACGGGGGCCAAACCCTCCGTCGGCTCGTCGAGAAGCAGCATTTTCACACCGGTTCTCAACATGCGCGCGATCGCCAGCATCTGCTGTTCGCCGCCCGACAGCCTCGTGCCGGGACTGTTGCGCCGCTCCTTCAGATTGGGGAAGAGATCGAATATCTCCTCGACGCTCATGCCGCCTTCGGCGACGACCGGCGGCAGCACCAGGTTCTCGTCGACGGTCAGCGTCGCGAAGATGCCGCGCTCCTCCGGCACGAAGCCGATGCCTTGATGCGCGGTGCGGTGCAGCGGCAGCCGCATCAGATCCTTGCCGTCGAAGGCGATCTGGCCGGTCCGCTTGCGGATCAGCCCCATGATGGCGCGCAGCGTCGTCGTCTTGCCGACGCCGTTGCGGCCGAGCAGTGTGACCGTCTCGCCGGAAAACACCTCCAGATCGACGCCGTGCAGCGCATGGCCCTCGCCATACCAGGCGTGGAGGCCGCTGACGGCAAGCAGAGGTGCGGCACTAGTCATCGGCGGTGCCCATATAGGCGATCTTGACGCGCTCGTCGCGGCTGACCGTGGCGTAGTCGCCGGCGGCCAGCACCTCGCCGCGCTGCATGACCGTTATCCAGTCGCAAAGGTCGGCCACCACAGTCAGATTGTGCTCGACCATCAGCACGGCGCGATCCCTGGCCACCGAACGGATAAGGTCGGAAACCGTGGCCACGTCCTCATGCCCCATGCCGGCCATCGGCTCGTCCAGCAGCAGCACTTTCGGATCGAGCGCCAGGGTCGTGGCGATCTCCAGCACGCGTTTCCTGCCATAGGAAAGGTCGCCGGCGAGCCTGTTCCTGGCGTCGTCGAGACCGACCGAGCGCAGCAGTTCCTCGGCGCGCGGCGTCAGCCGGTCGAGCGCCGCGAGCGAGCGCCAGAATTGAACGGCAAGACCACCAGGCCGCTGCAGCGCGACGCGCACATTGTCGAGCACGCTGAGGTGCGGAAAAATCGCCGATATTTGGAACGAGCGCACCAGGCCCATCCGCGCGACCTTGGCCGGCGAGGTGCGGGTGATGTCGTGGCCAAGCAGTTCGATCCTGCCGCTGGTTGGCGCCAGGAACTTGGTGAGCAGGTTGAAGACGGTCGTCTTGCCGGCGCCGTTGGGTCCGATCAGGGCATGGATGTTGCCATGGCGGACATCGAGATCGACGTTTTTGACGGCGATGAAGCCGGCAAAGTCACGCCGCAACCCGCGGGCGGAAAGCACCACAGGCGGCTCGTTTGCGCTCAGGTCAGTCGGCGCCATCGGCCGCGCCGATCACTGGCCGGCCGTCGGACAGCCGCTTTCCTTTTCGCTCAGGAAGGCCTCGTTGCCAGGAATGGTGGCGAGATATTTGTAGTAATCCCACTCCTTGGTGCTCTCGGCTGGCGACTTGACCTGATAGAGGTACATGTCGTGGACCATGTTGCCGTCCGCCTGCACTTTGCCGTTGGTGATGGCGGCGTCGTCCACGGGCATCGAATGCAGTTGCTTGGCGACGGCTTCGGTCTCGTCCGTGCCGGCCTTGTCGATCGCTTTCAAATACTGCGTCACCGCCGAATAGGTCGAGGCCTGGATCATGTTCGGCATGCGGTTGGTGCGCTTGAAAAAGCGCTGCCCGAATTCGCGGCTCTTGTCGTCGCGATCCCAATAATAGCCTTCGGTCAGCACAACGCCCTGCGCCGCTTGAAGGCCAAGCCCATGCACCTCGGCCAGCGTGAACAGGAGTGCGGCAAGACGCTGACCGCCCTGCACGATGCCGAATTCGGCCGCCTGCTTGATCGAGTTGGAGGTATCGAGGCCGGCATTGGCCAGACCGATGACTTTGGCGCCCGACGATTGCGCCTGTAGCAGGAAGGACGAATAATCGGTCGATCCCAGGGGATAACGCACCTCGCCCAGCACCTTGCCGCCATGGCTCTCGACGAACTTGGTGGTCTGATCCTTCAGCGAATAGCCGAACGCATAGTCGACGGTGACGAAGAACCAGCTGTCGCCGCCCTGCTGCACGAGAGAGCCGCCGGTCCCCACCGCTTGCGAATGTGTGTCATAGGCCCAGTGGAAGCCATAGGGCGAGCATTGTTTGCCGGTCAGCTCAGTGGTCGCCGCGCCGGTAACGATATCGATCTTCTTCTTTTCCTTCGAAATCCCCTGGACGGCGAGCGCCACCGAAGAGGTCGTCAATTCCATGATGGCATCGACCTGTTCGGTGTCGTACCACTGCCGCGCGATGTTGGAGGCGATATCGGGCTTGTTCTGGTGGTCGGCGCTGATGATTTCTATCGGCGCTCCCTGCACCTTGCCGCCGAAATCCTCGACCGCCATCTTGGCCGCCTCGACCGACCACTTGCCGCCGAAATCGGCATAGACGCCCGATTGGTCGTTGAGGATGCCGATCTTGACCTTGCCGTCGGAAATTTCGGCGGCCGAGGCGGGGATCGCGGATGCGGCGAGAAGCGCTGCGGAAACGAAAAGGCTTACCTTCATGGTTGACTTCCTCCCATTACGATGAATCCGGCCGCCCCCTACGATCGATCATCGGCAATGGTATTGAACATGAGGAAGAAGCGGACATAGGGCAAGAGGCCGTCCCGGATTTCGTGATCGAAGCGATGCGCTTTGGCGGCGGAACGCCACCTTGAGCCCTGGATGGAAACACAAACACGTGAGCCGCGACCTGTGGCAATCCTTACCTCAGCCCTCGGCGGCGACGAGGTGGCCGTTGCCGACATCCCTCAGCGCCAGTTTCAACGGCGCCTCGCCGATCCTGCGGGTGGCGCTCGGGATCTCCTGGTCGAGGCGGGCGAAGCGGCTTCGTCGCTTGGCTGGATCGGGCACCGGCACGGCTTCGATGAGGCGTCTGGTGTAGGGGTGGCGCGGGTTGGAAAAGACCTGGTCGCGCGTGCCCATCTCGACGATCTGGCCGAGATACATGACGGCGACGCGGTCGGAGATGTTCTCGACCACAGCCATGTCGTGCGAGATGAAGAGATAGGCGACGCCGAATTCGCGCTGCAATTCCTTCAACAGATCGAGCACGCGCGCCTGCACCGAGACGTCGAGCGCCGAGACGCTTTCGTCGGCGATGATCAGCTTAGGCCGCAGCGCAAGAGCGCGTGCAATACAGACGCGCTGGCGCTGGCCGCCGGAGAATTCATGCGGATAGAGCTCCATCTGGTCAGCCGACAGGCCGACGCGCTCGAACAGCGCGGCCACACGCTCGCTGCGCTCTTGCTTCGAGGCGATGCCATGGATCAGCAGCGGCTCGGCGACGAGGTCGCCGACGCGCATGCGCGGGTCGAGCGAGGCGTAGGGGTCCTGGAAAATCATCTGCACGTCGCGGCGTACCGCCTTGCGCTCGTCGCGGCCGAGGCCGGACAGATTGCGCCCGCCAATGACGATGTCGCCGCTGTACGGCACCAGTCCGGCCAGTGCCTTGGCGGTGGTCGACTTGCCGCAACCGGATTCGCCGACCAGCGCCAGCGTCTCGTTGGGCGCGATCGAAAAGCTGACGCCTTCGACGGCGTGAACGCGGCGGGTGACTCGGCCGAAGAAGCCGCCATGCAGGTCGAAGCGGACATGCAGGTCGTGGACCATGGCGACGGCGTTTGAGTCTCCAGCGTCGCGCCCCCTCATCCGGCCCTCCGGGCCACCTTCTCCCCGTGAGGGAGAAGAGGCCAGCGCGAACTCCGGAGAACTCCTCTCCCCTTGGGGAGAGGTCAGCCGAGCGGAGCGGAGGCTGGGTGAGGGGGCCGGCGCCGGCTCCAGATCCTTGCGCTTACCGATACGCGGCACGGCGGCGAGCAGCTCGCGCGTGTAGTCGGCTTGCGGCCTGGCAAAAATGTCAGCGGTTTTTCCCTCTTCGACCATGCGGCCATGCCGCATAATGATGACGCGGTCGGCCATTTCGGCGACCACGCCCATGTCGTGGGTGATCAGGATGACACTGGTGCCGTGCTGGCGCTGCAGGTCTCGCAGCAGCTCCAGCACCTCGCCTTGCACGGTGACGTCGAGCGCCGTCGTCGGCTCGTCGGCGATCAGCACGTCCGGCTCGAGCGCCAGCGCCATGGCGATCATCACCCTCTGGCGCATGCCGCCGGAGAGCTCGTGCGGAAACTGCTTTAGCCGGCTTTCGGCTTCCGAAATGCGCACAGCTTTCAGAGCCTCGATGGCGCGCCGGCGGACTTCGCCCTGCGACAGGCTGGTGTGTGCCTCAATGGATTCGGTGAGCTGCCGGCCGATCGACAGCACGGGGTTGAGCGAGGTCATCGGCTCCTGGAAGATCATGGCGATGCGGTCGCCGCGGATGCGCCGCATCCGGCGCTCGTCCAGAGTTGTCAGATCTGTATCGCCGAGATGGATTTTCCCAGACGATATGCGTGCCGAGGGCTGCGGCAGCAATTGCATGATGGCCAGTGCGGTCATCGATTTGCCGGAGCCGGATTCACCGGCAATGCAGAGCGTCTCGCCACGCGCCAAAGTCAGCGACAGGTCGGAGACGACCTCGCGCTCGCCATCTTCGCCGCGCACGCTGACGCAGAGGTTGGCGATGTGGAGGATGGGTTTGCTGGCGGCGATCATTGCGCGTGTGACCCGGAGGGGGATTTACTCCGGCACACCCCCCTCTGTCCTGCCGGACATCTCCCCCGCAAGGGGGGAGATTGGCGGCTTTGCCGCGGCGTCCATTCGTCACCGTGGAAAAGTGGCGAAGCCCGTCGTGACATCCGATCTCCCCCCTTGCGGGGGAGATGTCCGGCAGGACAGAGGGGGGTGCAGCGCCGGCCCAACCTCATTCAAACACGCAGCGCGGGAAGTAGAACGACACCACCCAGTTCGGCATGTCGACGATCTCGCTGATGCGGAGATCGCCGCAGACCGAGGCCAGCATGTAGGCCTCGACGGGGTCTATTCTGTAGCGGGTGGAAAGCAGGTCGACCATCTGGGCAACCGCCTCCTTTGCACCCGTCATCAGGTCCGGCCCAACTCCCGTCGTCACCTCATAGCCCTTGGCGTCGAGATGGCGCGTCACCGGGCCTGGCGTGGTGAAGCGCGGCGTCTTCAGCCTGGCATCCTTGACCAGGTCGAGCTTGAGCACGACGTCCATCGGACTTTCGATCGCCGTGCCGCAGACCTCGCCGTCGCCTTGCGCGGCATGGGTGTCGCCGACCGAAAACAGCGCGCCCGCCACTTCCACCGGCAGGTACAGCGTGGTGCCGGCGGCGAGATCGCGGATGTCGAGATTGCCGCCGACGCGTCTTGGCGGGACCACCGAGTGGTGACCCTTTTCCGCCAGGGCGTTGCCGATGGTGCCGGCGAAGGGTTTCAGCGGCACCCTCGCATTTTTGCCGAACAGCGCCGGCTCGAGCGAGGCAGCGTCGTATTTCCAGATGTTCAGCGCCGGCTCCTTGAAGTCGTCGGCGAGCAGCCCGAAACCGGGAATGTTGGCCGTCCAGCCGAAGCCGGACGGTTTGAACATCTCGATCGTCACCTTCAGCGCGTCACCCGGCTCGGCGCCCTCGACGAAGATCGGCCCGGTCACCGGATTGACGGTGGCGAAGTCGAGCCTGGCGACGTCGGCGACCGTGCTGTCGGCCTTCAACTGGCCGCCGGAGGAATCCAGGCACTGGAACTCGATGGTCGAGCCAGGCGCCACCCGCTCGGCCGGGGCAAACGAATTGTCCCAGCCGAAATGATGTTGGCGCCCGTGGATGGTGTAGTCGCAGTTATTGCACATCTTTTACGTACACATTGTCGTAGTTGATCGGGATATGGACCGGGTCGACATAGAGGTTGTCGGCGCCGCCCATGCGCGCCGATTTCATGCTGAAGCGCTGCTCGTTGAAGACCGGCGCCCAGGGCGCGTCTTCCATCACCTTGTCGTAGATGGCGCTCCACATCTTGTCGCGCTCGCCGGCCTTGGCTGGATCGACCACCGAGTCGGCCTCGGTCGCCTTGGCATCGAGATCCTTGTTGCAATACCACGACCAGTTCCAGCCGCCCGGCACCGCACCGGCGCAGCCGAGGATCGGGCCGTAGAAGTTCGATGGATCCGGGAAATCGGCGATCCAGGCCATGCCGCCGGACCAGATCATCGGTGCGCCGGCCTTGTCGCCGCCGGCGGCAATGACATTGGCCTGCGCCAGCGACTGGATGCTGGCCTTAATGCCAATGGCCGCCAGGTCCTGCTGGATCGCCTGGGCGATGCGCGGGTTGGGATCGGTGTTCATGGCGAACAATTGCGTCTCGAAACCATCGGGATGGCCGGCTTCGGCAAGCAGCGCCTTGGCCTTGGCGACGTCATAGGGATAGCCCTTGTATTCCTTGTCGTAGCCGGGCATCGACGGCGGCAGCGGCTGGTTGGCCGGCACGGCGCGGCCGTTGATGATCTGGATGACCCGCGCCTTGTTGATCGCCATGTTGACCGCCTGGCGCACCTTCACATTGTCGAACGGCGCCATGGTGGTGTTCATGGTGACATAGCCGGTGTGCAGCTGGCCGCCTTCGACGACACGCGCCTTCTGCTCGGGATCGGCCATCACCTCCTGGAATTTTGCCGGCGGAATGCCGTCGCCGGGCACGTCGATCTAGCCCTTCTGCAGGCGCAACAGCGCCACGATCGGCTCCTGGCCGATCTCGAAGGTGATCTTGTCCAGATGCGGCAGGCCCTTGTGCCAATAGTCCGCATTGCGCTCGAAGACGATGCGCTGGCCGAGTGTCCACTCGGCGAGCTTGAAGGCGCCGGTGCCGACCGGATGCTTGCCGAAATCGGCGCCGTATTTCTCGACCTCTTCCTTCGGCACGACATGCGAGAAGTTGATGGCCATGACATGCAGGAAGGTTGCGTCGGGGCGGGTCAGTTCGAACTTGACCGTGTAGGGGTCGACGACGGTGACGCCGGAGAGGCTCTCGGCCTTGCCGGCGGCGACATCGTCATAGCCCTTGATCGAGCCGAAAAAGCCGGCGCCGGGGCTCTGGGTCTTTGGATTGGTGACGCGGTCGAGCGAATATTTCACGTCGTCGGCGGTCATTTCGCGGCCATTGTGAAATTTCACGCCATGGCGCAGCTTGAAGGTGAAGGTCTTGCCGTCGGGCGAGATCTCGTAGCTTTCGGCGAGATCGGGTTTCAAATTGGTGGTGCCCGGCTCGTAGTCCATCAGCCCGTCGAACAGGCTCTTGATCATCGACCAGTTCTGCCAGTCATAACCGATCGCCGGATCGAGCGTGGCGACATCGTCCTTGTAGGTGATGGTGATGGCGCCGCCCTGCTTGGCGTTCGGGTCGACGGCGTCTTCGGCGCGAACACTTGTCATGCCGAGCATCAGCGCCAGCGCCGATACCGCTACCGTGGATGCGAGAAACTTTTTCATTTTTATGTTCCCTTTCTCTGTCTGGTTTTCATTTTCATCTGAGCTTGATGCGGGGGTCGATGAAGGGCGCGATGACGTCGGCCAGCAGATTACCGAGCACGATGGCGAAGGCCGAGATCAGGGTGACGCCCATGATGATCGGGATGTCCACGCGCTGGATGGCCTGCCACGCCAGCTGGCCAATGCCAGGCCAGCCGAACACGCTTTCGACGACGACAATGCCACCCATGAAGATGCCGATGTCGATGCCGATCATGGCGATGACCGGCAGGATGGCGTTGGGCAGTGCATGGCGGAACAGGATGGCTCGCCGCGCCAGGCCCTTGGCGCGGGCGGTGCGGACATAATCCTGGCGCAGAACATCGATCATCGACGAGCGCATCATGCGCGCGTACCAGCCGGCGCCGAGGATGCCCATGGTCAGCGACGGCAGCACCAGATGCCGCCAGGTGCCGTAGCCGCCGATCGGGAACCAGCTCAGCCGCACGGCAAAGACGTAGAGCAGCAAGAGGCCTACGACGAATTGCGGTGCCGAGACGCCGACGAAGGAGGCGACCATCAGCGTCTGGTCGGTGGCGGTACCGCGCTTGACGGCAGCGATCAGCCCCATGCTCAGGCCGAGCAGCAGCTCGCACAGGATGGCGCCGACCATCAGCAACAAAGTGGCCGGCAGCCGTGAGACGATCAGCTCGGTGACTTCGGAGCGCTGGATGTAGGAGCGGCCGAGATCGCCGCTGATGAGCTTCGTGAGATAGCGCCAGTACTGGACGATGAAGGGCTGGTCGAGGCCGAGCTGCTGGCGGATGTTCTCGACCGTCTGCGGCGTGGCGCTGCGACCGGCGATCTGGCGCACCGGATCGGCGGGCAGGAGATAGAGCAGCGCGAAGGTGATCAGCGAGACGCCGAGCAGGATCAGCAGCGACTGGACCAGGCGGCGGCCGAGATAGGCGATCATGCCCGGCCCCTCTGCGTCGGATCGAGAATGTCGCGAAGCGCATCGCCGATCAGGTTGAAGGCGAGCGCCAGCGCCAGGATCGCCGCCCCAGGGAAGAACACCAGCCAGGGCGCGGCCTGGAAATAGGTCTGGTTCTCGAAGATGATGTTGCCCCAGGACGCCGTCGGCGGCTGCACGCCGATGCCGAGGAAGGAGAGTGTCGCCTCGAGCAGCACCGTGGTCGAGATACCGAGCGTGCCCCAGACGATGATGGTCGGCAGCAGATGCGGCAGGATGTGGCGAAACAGGATGCGCGGCGCGCTCGCCCCAATGGTGCGTTCGGCATCGATGAACTCACGCTCCGCCAGCGATGAGGTCTCGGTGTAGATGACGCGCGCGGTCTGCACCCAGTTGACCAGCGCGATGACCATGGCGACGATCCACAGGCTGGGCTCGAACACTGCCGCCAGGCAAATGGCGAGCAGCAGTGCCGGAAACGCCATCATCAAATCGGTGAAGCGCATCAGCGCGCTGCCGATCCAGCCACGGAAATAGCCGGCGACAACACCGACCAGCGTGCCGATGAACAGCGCCACGCCATTGGCGACGATGCCGATGATCAGCGAGGTGCGGGCGCCGTAGAGGATGCGGGTCAACAGGTCACGGCCGAGCAGGTCGGTGCCCAGCCAGAATTTTGCATCCGGCGGCAAGGGCGAGCCCTCGATGGTCAGGCCGTCGAACATCTGCTCGTTGGGATCATAGCCAGTCAGCCATGGCGCCAGCACGGCGCCGGCAACGACAATGGCGACGATCATCAGCCCAAGCAGTGCGAGACGGCGCCTGACCAGCCGGCGCCAGACGCCGGCGCGTGGTTTGACCGGCATGCGCCCTGGCGCGGTGAGATCAGGCGCGATGGGACTGGTCATCGCCGCCTTCTTCCCCTGTTGCTTCTTCACTTGTCATTGCCACGATCCGCCGCGCGGCATCCTCGACGCTGATCTGCCAGCTCATAGCCAGCGAGCGAAGCTGCGCATAGGCGCGGCCGTCATCGGTGCCTTTCGCCAGTGCGGTGACCGCGCGCACGATGGTCTGGCGCTCGGCGACGCGCTGGCGAAGCGAGGCAATCTCACTGGCCAGGTGTTTTCGCGCCTCGAAACTCTGGCGCGCGATCAGCAGCGCGCTGTAGACGCCGGCATTGCCGACCGGCTTCAGGAGCTGGGCATCGGCCTTGTGCGACAGCGCCCATTCGATGCGGCCCGGCGCCTCGGAGCCGATCAGCGCCACCAGCGGCATCGGCGCCTCGCCCGGCTTCCAGGGGAACTGCTCGTCGAAACCGAGATCGGCGTCGAAGAACACGAAATCGGCCGCCAGCGCCTCGGGCGGCAGTTCCGGCCAGCAGTCCAGCGTGATCAGGCCGATGGCCGACAATTGCCTGGTGATCGCCTGCACCGTCGGATGCGGGCGATGCAAGATGAACGCCTTGGCGCCGCCGAGATTGGGGATGCGTGGGGCTCTCGTCACGACACCACCCTCAGGCGTGGGCGGCCGAATGTTTTTGCCGGGTCGTAGCGCGACAGATAGGGATCCGGCGCGACTTCGTCTTCGCGGCTGACGACCTCGAAGAAGCCGTCCGCGATCCGCCCGATGATCACCGGCAATGTGGCGTGCTGCGAGTGCGCGTCGATGGCGATCGGCCCGAGCCGGGTGGAGAAGCGGCGTTCTGCGAAGGCTCTGGAAAATTCCGCCGGACCGGCTTCGGGATTGCTGGAGAGCACGTCGGCCATCACCTGCACGGAGGCATAGGCGGAGGCCTCGAAAGACGAGGCGAAGGCGGCCGGCCGCGGCGCGAAGTACGGCCCGACCGATAGATGTCCCTTGCCGGATTCACCGATCGCCGGCAGCTCACCTTCGGTGAGGTTGCAGGAGATGACGGGACAAGTCTCGGGACTGAAGGCGGCATCCTCGTGACCTAGGTCGCGATAGGCCGCGAGGAAGGCGTAGGACGAGGTGCCGATCAGGTTGTTGAGGATGAAGTTCGGCCGCGTGGCGCGGATTTCCGCGATCAGACGCGACACGTCGGTCTCGCCGATGCGCAGATAGCGTTCGCCCAGAACCTTGCCGCCGGCATCGGCGATCAGGTCGCGGGCGACGCGGTTCATCTCCCAGCCCCAGATATAGTTCGAGCCAAGCAGGAAACCGTTGGCGCCGAAACGCGGCACGACATGCGCCATCAACGGCACCAGATGCTGGTTGGGGCAGGCGTGCATGTAGACGACGTGCTCGTTGGCCTCGAAGCCCTCATAGGGGCAGGCGTACCACAGCATGCCGCCCGCCTTCTCGAGCACCGGAATGGTTTCCTTGCGGCTCCACGAGGTGACGCACCCGACGACATGGCGCGCGCTGCTGGTCCTGAAAATATCCTCGCACAGCGTTGCGTAGCGGTCGGCATTGCTTTGCGGATCGCGCTCGACCGGCACCAGTTCGATACCTGAGCTGCGATCGGCGTTGATGTCGGCGATGGCGCGCATGGCGCCGATGCGGCACGCATCGGAGACGAGCTGATAGCTCCCCGAGCGGGAATATAAGATGCCGATCTCGATACGCCGTTTCAAACAGATCCCCAAAATGACAATGCCTCGCAGCCAGCGCCGGGAGGGCGAGGCATACGAGGCATTCTTGCCGCCCGGCGATCAGAGCCGGTATTTTGCGCTAGCGTATTCTGTCCGGCGGGTCAGTCAAGCCCTCAACGATATTTGCGTGACCGTCATCGCCGTTTCGCTGCCACTGGCCTCTGACCGTGTTGACGCGCATAGGTCACGCAGGCGTCTACCGTGCTGACACAAAGCGCGTCGCGCCTGTTCGGCATATTGTTGTCGCCGGCGTAGGCAACTTCGGCGACGCGACCGTCGACCATGCGAATTTGCGTATCGCAATAACCGCCGGGAGCGACATTGACGGAGCCACCGACCGCCGGGATCGCGCCCAATGCCATGGTTGGGACGACGATGCTGAGATTGCCGCGCTGAACGACGCGCTTGTAGGTCCAGATCTGGCTCGATCGGCCAGCGTCGGCGGTGGCGGTCGGAAACCCCGCGCACATGCGGACGTCGGCTTCGCTGAGGCCGACCATCTCCTTGCGAGCCGCCGCCGCGGTGGGGTCAACCTTGGCCACGCGCGACGTATCGTCGGGAACGACGCAGGAAGACAGGATGGCGACGGACAGGACAGGAAGGGCTAGCTTTCGAATACTGGAAAATGTCATGCCGACCGTCAGATTGGTCCGATGTCAGATTTGCGTGGCACCCGCCGCTCCTTTCTACCTAGGCAGACAGGCGAAGGGATCAACCCGTTCAGCTTCACGAAAAAGTGGCTGTGGCTGCAACATCGAGGATTGCGCGTCACGGGGTCTGCATTTCACGCAGGATCAATGGCCCTGCAAGTGCTTCCGGCGCCAGGCGGCGGGCGCTTCGCCGACCCGCGCGCGAAAGAACCGTGAAAAATACGCCGGGTCGTCGAAGCCGATCTCGTAGGCGATGTCCTCCACCGTGCGTACGGTGAACAGCAGCAGGCGCTTGGCCTCCAGCAGCCGCCTTTCGCTGACGACCCGCTTGACGCCGGCGCCCAGAACCGCATGGGCAGCCTTGTCGAGAAGATGCGGCGTGGTGGCCAGCGCCTCGACGTAGCGATCGACCGGCCAGTTGTCGCGGAAATGCGCGTCGGCGAGCCGACGCAGGCCCCGCGCCAGCGAAGCATCGGAAGAGGCGGCGGAGGCGGTCACGCCGGGGCTGAGGCGCGCAAGGTGGGAGAGTGCGACGGCGATCAGCGCCGGCAGGACCCTGTCATTGCCGGCTTGCGCCTCGGCATATTCGGCGGCGATCATCTCCAGCACCGCCGCCAGTCTCGCCCACGCTGCGTGTCGTGGCAGACCGTCGGCAAAGACCGGCCTGTCCAGCGGCAGCAGGCTGTGAGCGGCGATGGCCGCGAGCGCGCCGTCGGCGACCGAGACGACGATGGCATCGGTGCCGGGTCCGATCGAGAAGCCATGCACGACAGCGCTCGGCACGAAGCTGACGGCAGGCGCCGAAAAGTCCCAGGATCGGTCTTCGATACGGTAGGTGCCGGAGCCGCTGGTCCAGTAGGTGATCTGGCCCATCTGCGGATGCTTGTGCGCCGCAACCTGACCAAGATGGATATTGCTGCGCGCAAGCACCGTCTCGACATGCAGGAAACCGACATCGAGCGGCCGCACCGGCTCGCCATAGACGAAGAAGTCGGGGATGGAATTCTGGCTCATGGCGCCTGAAAAAGTCCAATCGGTTTTGCCGTTCCGTCCATAACCGATGCATGCCCAAGGCGCTAGTGTTGCGACTCAAGAGGAGGACCATCATGCGATCAGAAGACTTCCGCGCCGACAAGGCACGGCCGTTCACCGGGGCCGAGTATCTGGAGAGCCTGCGCGACGGCCGCGAGGTTTATATCAATGGCGAACGCATTGCCGATGTCACCACGCACCCGTCGATGCGCAATTCGGCGCGGTCGCTGGCGCGCCTCTACGATGCGCTGCATGATCCTCTGCGACGGGACACGCTGACCTCACCGACCGACACCGGCTCGGGCGGCTACACCCACAAATATTTCCGCGTCGCCAAATCCTCTGGCGAACTCGCCGCCCAGCAGACGGCGATCGCCGAGTGGTCACGCATGTCCTATGGCTGGATGGGCCGCACGCCCGACTACAAGGCGGCGCTGATGAACACGCTCGGCGCCAACGCAGACTGGTACGGGCCGTTCAGGGACAATGCCCTGTCCTGGCACAGGCGTGCCCAGGAAGCCGTGCTGTTCATGAACCATGCCATCGTCAACCCGCCGATCGACCGCCACAAGCCGGCCGAACAGGTGAAGGACGTCTTCGTCCACATCACCAAGGAGACGGATGCCGGCATCTACGTCTCCGGCGCCAAGGTGGTGGCGACGTCCTCGGCGCTGACGCACTATAACTTCCTGGCGCAGGGATCGGCGACGGTCACCGAGGATCCGTCGCTGTCGGTGATGTTCATCGTGCCGATGAATGCGCCGGGGATAAAGATGTTCTGCCGCGTCTCCTACGAGCAGACGGCCAACACGGTGGCGGCGCCCTTCGACTATCCGCTGTCGTCACGCTTCGACGAGAACGACGCGATCCTGGTGCTCGACAATGTCTTCATCCCCTGGGAGGACGTGCTGGTGCTGCGCGATGCGCAGAAGATCCTGTCCTTCCACCCGGCGTCCGGCTTCATGCATGGCTACTGCTTCCAGGGCTGCACGCGTTTCGCCGTCAAGCTCGATTTCCTCGCCGGCCTACTGGCTAAGGCGCTGCGCGCCACGGGCGGCGATGCTTTCCGCGGCAACCAGGCGGCACTGGGCGAGGTCATCGCGCTGCGGCACATGTTCTGGAGCTTTTCCAACGCCATGGCCTACAACCCGATCCCGTGGGCGAATGGCGCGGTGCTGCCCAATCTGGAAGCAGCACTCGCCTACCGCACCTTCATGTCGGAAGCCTATCCGCGCGTCATCGACACCGTGCGCCGGGTGATCGCGTCCGGGCTGATCTACCTGCCGTCGTCGGTGCGCGACTTCAGCAACCCCGAGATCGACAAGTATCTGGCGCAATATGTGCGGGGCTCCAACGACATGGGCCACATCGAGCGCATCAAGATCATGAAGCTTTTGTGGGACGCGACCGGCACCGAGTTCGGCGGCCGTCACGCGCTCTACGAGCTCAACTATGCCGGCGCGCCGGAAGAGGTGCGGCTGCAGGTGCTGAAAGGAGCTGAACGCGGCGGGCGGCTGAAGGCGATGGAAGAGCTCGTCGACACCTGCATGGCCGACTATGACGAGAATGGCTGGACGGGCGATACCTGGTTCAATCCGCTTGTCTCAACGGCCGAGTGAAACCAGATGGCCACGCAGATTTCGAAAACCGATTTCCGCGACGCCATGGCGAGGGTCTGCGCGCCGGTCAACATCGTCACCACCGATGGCCCGGCAGGGCGCGGCGGCTTCACCGCCACCGCCATGTGCAGCGTCTCCGACGAGCCGCCGACGCTGCTGGTGTGCATGAACGGGCGCTCGACGCAGGCCGCCATGTTCCTGTCCAACCAGCGCTTCTGCGTCAACGTGCTGACGCATGACCACATGCATCTGGCGGGAAAGTTCGCCGGCGCGACCAGGGACATGGAAGCGCGCTACTCCGCCGCACGCTGGCAGACACTGACCTCCGGTACGCCGGCGCTGTCGGATGCGATCGTCAACTTCGACTGCGAGATCGAGACTGTGCATGTCGTCGGCACGCACAATGTCATGATCGGCCGCGTCATCGATGTCCGGCACGGCAGCGGCGGCTCGGCCCTGCTCTATGTCGACCGCAGCTATACGCAGCCGACGCGGCTTGGCAGCTTTGGCGGGTAAGCCGGGCGTCAGACGGTTTGGTGGCGGGAAGGCCTCCGCCTATCCCGTCCCCGGTCGCGCCATCAGCCAGTCTTTCACCCCCGCCGATCCAGCCTCGCCACCAGCCGGTCCCCCGCCCACTGGATGCCGCAGACCAGGATGATCAGCACGATGACCACCGCGATCATGATGGACGTCTCAAATCGTTGATAGCCGTAGCGGATGGCGAGGTCGCCGAGGCCGCCGGCACCGATGGCGCCGGCCATGGCTGACGCCCCGATCAACGTCACCAGCGTTACCGTGAAGCCGGCGACGATGCCGGGCAGGGCTTCGGGCACCAGCACCTCTCGGATGATCGTCCAGCGGTTGCCGCCCATGGCGCGCGCCGCCTCGATCAGCCCGCGATCGACTTCGCGCAGCGACACTTCGGCGATGCGCGCATAGTAGGGCGTGGCGGCGATCGACAGCGGCACGATGGCCGCCCATGTGCCGATCGAGGTGCCGACGATCAGCCGCGTCACCGGGATGAGCGCGACCAGAAGGATGATGAAGGGCATCGAACGGAAGCCGTTGATGACGGCGCCGAGCGCCCGGTTCACCCACAGGCTTTCGGCAATCCCGCCGCGTTCGGTGGCGATCAAGGCCAGGCCGAGCGGCAGGCCGAAGACCAGCGAGATGAGGCCGGAGGCGGCCGTCATCAGCACCGTCTCCCAGATCGAACGCAGCAGAAGTTCAAACAGGATCGGCGACATGGCCAAGCACCTCCACCCGCGCCTGGCGGGCCTTCAGGAATGTGATGATGTCAGCGAGATCATTTGCATCGCTGCCGGGAACCGAAAGGAACAGCGTGCCGACCGGCTGCTGCTGGATATGGTCGATGCCGCCATGGACGAGGCGGAAGGTGCCTGGAACAGCCGTGGCAAGGTCGGACAGCAATGGCCCGCTTGCCGCTTCGCCGGCCACATCCACGCGCAGGATCGTCTCCGCGCCGGCCCCCGGCAGCAGCCGGGCCGCCAGTTCGGCTGGCAGCTGCGGCCGGATGGCGCCGAGCAGGCTTCTGGTGATGTCCGAGCGCGGGTCGGCGAACACCGACCAGACCGGGCCTTCCTCGACGATGCGCCCGGCATCGATCACCGCCACGCGGTCGGCGATCGAGCGGATCACCTCCATCTCATGGGTGATCAGCAGGATGGTCAGGCCGAGCTGCCGGTTGATATCCCTGAGCAGCGCAAGGATCGAGCGCGTCGTCTCCGGATCGAGCGCCGAAGTGGCTTCATCCGACAAAAGCAGCGCCGGCCGTGCTGCCAGCGCCCTGGCGATGCCGACGCGCTGCTTCTGGCCACCCGACAGCGACGCCGGATAGGCTTTTGCTTTCTCCGACAGGCCGACGAGATCGAGCAGTTCGGCGGCGCGCTTCAGCCTCTCGGCTTTCGGGCGCCCCTCGATCTTGAGCGGCAGCGCCACATTGTCCTCGACGGTCTTGGCCGACAGCAGGTTGAAATGCTGGAAGATCATGCCGATGCGTCGCCGCAACGGCTGCAGGTCGCGCTCGCCTAGCCGGCTGATCTCGCGGCCTTCGATGAACACCTCGCCGGAGTCAGGCCGTTCCAACCCGTTCAGGCAGCGGATCAACGTCGATTTGCCGGCGCCGCTGCGACCGATGATGCCGAGGATCTCGCCCTTGCGCACGGTCAGCGAGATGCCGTCGAGCGCCGCTGTCACACCGAAGCGGCGCTTCAGGTCGACGAGGCGCACGACGTCCTGAGACGCGTCGGGCCGGGCATGCGTCGGATCGGCGGTTTCTCCGGATGCCGTGATATGCTGGTTCATGAATGTTCCTGTTCTCCGAAAACGCAATCGCGGCCCGCGCCTGAGCGCGGACCGCTATTGCTCTCGAACCGGGTTTCCGGTCGACGATCGGGTCAATAGGCGCTGAGGCCGGTGCCCTTGTAGACCTTATCGAACTCGGCCTTCACCGCCTCGTTCTGATAGGAGGCGACCAGCGTCTTCACCCAGGCCTCGTTCTCGTTGCCGGCCTTCACCGCGATGAAATTGCGGTAGGGATTGTCGGCGATGGGCTCCTGCGCGATGCGGTTTTCCGGCGTCAGGCCGCTTTTCAGCGCCCAGTCGGTGTTGACCACGGCCGCGTCGAGATCCTCGACCGAGCGGCCGACGATGCCGGCGTCGAGTTCCTTGATCACCACCTTCTTCGCATTCTCGGCGATGTCGGCGGTGGTGGCCAGAATGCCGGTGCCGTCTTTCAGCTTGATCACGCCCTCGTTCTGCAGCACGCGCAGCGCCCGGCCTTCGTTGGATGGGTCGTTCGGCACGCCGACGACCGCGCCCTCGGGCAGGTCGGCGACTGCTTTGTACTTCTTCGAATAGAGGCCGATCGGCCAGACGCCGGTATAGCCGACACGCACGATGTGATAGCCTTGAGTCTTGATCTGGTTGTCGAGATAGGGCTGGTGCTGGAAGGCGTTGGCGTCGATTTCGCCGCGCTCCAGCGCCTCGTTGGGCTGGGTGTAGTCGTTGAACACCACGGTCTCGATGGCGAGGCCCTTTTCGGCCGCCTGGGCAACGACGACGCGCCAGACATCCTCGTCCTCGCCGCTGATGATGCCGACCTTGATCGCCTTCTTGTCCTCGGCGAACGATGCATGCGGTGCCATCAGGCTGCCGACCGCGACGGCCGATGCGAACAGCAGAGCCAGGCCGCTGCGCCGGTTGATGGTTGACCCTGAGGAAGATGGCAAAGTGTTTTTGAAGTCGGACATGATTGATCTCTGCGGTTGTGAAGTCATGCGGCCAAGCGGACTGCCTAGCCTTGATCACATCGTCAGGAATTCTATTGATTTAATCAAAGAAAGCGTTTCGCCGTTCTCGCCAAAGCCAGGAATATTCTCTCAAAAATTCCAACGAAGAGAGAACAAGACGGCGCTCGGCCGACCGCCGCCGGATCTAAGGCGATCCTGGGCATCTCCGTGGGAAGGTCAGATTCGAGGCAGGCCAGCGCCACGGTTGGTCTCAAAGCGCGATCCACGCGGTCTTGAGTTCCAGATATTTCTCCAGCGCGTGCAGCGACTTGTCGCGGCCGAAGCCCGACTGTTTGACGCCGCCGAGCGGCACGGTGATGTCGGCGCCGCCATAGGTGTTGACGTGGACGACGCCGGCATTGATGGCGCGCACCATGCGATGCGCGGTGGAGAGGTTGGCGGTCCACACCGCGGAGGCAAGCCCGTAGACGGTCGAATTGGCAAGCCGAACCGCCTCCTCCTCGGTTTCGAAGCGCATGACGCCGAGTACGGGCCCGAACACCTCCTCACGCGCAAGCTGCATGTCTTGCGTGACGTTCTCGAAGATCGTCGGCGCCATGTAGCTGCCGCCGGTCTCGGTCAGGATCCGCTTGCCGCCGGTGACGAGACGGGCACCTTCTTCCGTCGCCCTGGTGACGAAACCGAGGTTCTTGTCCAGCTGTTCGGCGCTCGATACCGCACCGATGTCGCTGGCGAGATCGAGCGGATCGCCGACTTTCAGCTGCGTCGTTGCCGCGACAAGTTCGTCCATGAAACGGTCATAGACCGACGCCTGGACGAGCAGGCGCGAGCCGGCGACGCAGACCTGGCCGGAATTGCGAAAAATGCCGTTGGCCGAGACGACCGCCGCCTGTTTCAGGTCGGGAGCATCGGCAAAGACGATGTTGGGCGACTTGCCGCCGAGTTCGAGGAAGGCGCGTTTCAGGTTGGAGCGAGCGGAATATTCGAGCAGCCGTCGGCCGACCGGGCCGGAACCGGTGAAGGCGATGGCGTCGACATCCATATGCAGGCCGAGCGCCTCGCCGGTAACCGAACCACGGCCGGTGACGACATTAAGCACACCGGCGGGAAGTCCGGCCTCGCTTGCCAGTTCGGCCAGCCGCAGCAGCGTCAGCGAAGCGATTTCCGGCGGCTTGACCACCACGCAATTGCCGGCGGCAAGCGCCGGCGCAATCTTCCAGGCGCCGATCATCAGCGGAAAATTCCACGGCACGATGACGCCGACGACGCCGAGCGGCTCCTTGTGGATCAGTCCCAGAACATTGTCGGCCGTCGGCGCGATCTCGCCATAGACCTTGTCGATGGCCTCGGCGTAGTAGCGGATGGTGCCTGCCGCCGAGAGCGGTTCGGCCTTGTAGGCCATGCCGATCTCGGTGCCATTGTCGCGCACGCCGAGCACGGCGAGCTCGTCGGCATGCTTTTCGACCAGCTCGGCGAATTTCGTCAGCACCTTCTTGCGAAAGGCCGGCGCTGATCGCGACCACGAGCCCTTCTCGAACGCCTTGCGCGCCGACTTCACGGCGCGGTCGATATCGGCGGCGTTGCCGTCGGCGATGCTGGCGAAAGGTCGGCCGTCGATCGGCGACGTCACCGGCAGGCTTGCGCCGCTTGTTGCCTCGATCTGCACGCCATCGATGAACAGGCCCCGCGCGCCGATCTCCGTCCTGCGCAGCGTGTCGATGGCACTCTGACTGATCATGGGTGACGGACTCCAAGGGAAACATGCAATGTGGTTGGCGCGCGGAATTCCCAGCCGCGAAACACCGGTTCCTTGCCCTGCACAAGGCTGAGATCGGGGAACCGCTGGAGCAGCAGTCTTACCGCAAGGCACATCTGCTCACGCGCGAAGAACCGGCCCGAGCAGAAATGATGGCCGAAGCCGAAGGCGGCATGATTGCCTTCGTCGCGGTTGATGTCGAAGCGGTCGGGATCGGCAAAGCGGCTCTCGTCGCGGCTTGCTGAGGAGACGAGTGCGGCGACGGCGGCACCGGCTGGAATCGTCACGCCGCCAAGCTCGACCGCCCGTGTCGTCTGCCGCGTCTGCGTGCCGATCGGCGCCACCCAGCGCAGGCCCTCGTCGACCGCTTTGGGCACGAAGGTCTCGGGATCGGCGAGCACCTGTCGCAATTGCTCGGGATGGGCCAGCAGGCCGGCGAGGATCGAGCCGGCGCCATGTCCGGGCTCCTGCATACCACCGAGCAGGATGACCTTGATGCTCGGCATCAGGAAGTCGATTGGCCGCGTCGTGCCCTCCGGCATGCCGTCATGCAGCATATGCGACAGCGCGGAATCATCCGGTGCGTGGACAAGCCTTTCCAGCGTCGGCAAGATGGCGTCGCCGACCTCGGCGCTGATCGCGTCGGCGATCTCCTGCCGCTTCGGGTCGTTCTCGAAATTGATGGCGCCCTGGGCAAGGCCGTAGAACCAGCGGCGCAGCGTCGGCATCTCGATGTCGGCAAGGCCGAGCGAGCGCGCCAGGCTGAGCGTCGACACCGGCTCGAAATAGTCGGCCATTAGTTCGGCCGCACCCTGTTCGGCGATCCGGTCGAGGTAGGGCTCGGCGATCGATCGTACGAGGTCGCCGGCATAGGCGGCGACGGTGCGCGGCCGGTATTTCGGGTCGACGCCCTGTCGCAGCTGTTTGTGCGTCTCGCCATCGGTGGTCAGGATGGTGGGCTTGCCGAAGGAGCGCTCGACCGGCGACGAGCCGACGACGGCGGAGAAGATGTCGGGCGACTTGGCGACGCTCTCGACATCCTTCCAGCGGGTGACGAACCACAGATTGACCGCCGGCACGAAAGCGACAGGCGCGCTGCGCCTGAGCTCTGCATAGATCGGGTAGGGATCGGCTTCCAATGCCTCGACGGTGATATTTTCGGCAAAGCTCAAATCCGCCACTCCCCTTGGTGTAAGGGGCGGCGTGGCACGCCGCCCCTTTGCTTTTCTCAATCTTTCAACGGCTGGCCGAGGTTTTCGAAGGCTATGGGATCGCGGCTCTTCAGCGCGCTGGCCAGCAGCAGGCCGACGATCGCGGCGATCAGCACCAGCCCCGGCAGGAACACACCGAGAAAACCGCCGGCCCCGGACAGGCTGCCGAAATTGATGACGATCAAGTAGATGATGATGACGAAGGCGATGAAGGTCAGCCCGGGCAGGATGGTGGTCTTCATCGCGTTCTCCTGCGTCGATGGATTGGCGCGGAAGAACATCACCACGGCAAGCGAGGCCACCGCCATCATGACGATGACGCCGAGCGTCGCGACATTGGTCAGCCACGAAAACAGCGCCAGCACCGGATCGAGGCCGAGCACGGCGAAGAGGCCGACGACGACCGCGGCGAGCACGCTCTGGATGATGGAAGCGACATGCGGGCTCTGGTGCACCGCATGCGTCACGCCGACCGTCTGCGGCAACAGTTTTTCGCGGCCCGAGACATAGATATAGCGCGCAACCGCATTGTGGAACGCCAGCACGCCGGCAAACAGGCTCGACACGAACAGGATGCTCATCGCCTGCGACAGCATCGTGCCGGCGTAACGATCCGACAGGCCGAACAGGAAGGTCGTCGGATCCTGCAGCCCTTGCAGCGTCGGCAGCAGCTTGTCGACACCGGCGCCGACCGCCATCAGCCATGCCGTGAGCATGTAGAAGACACCGATCAGCACGACCGAAAAATAGGTGGCGCGCGGAATGGTGACCTTTGGATCGCGGGCTTCCTCGGCATAGATGGTCGTCGCCTCGAAACCGATGAAGGCGGCAAAGCAGAACAGGATGGCGATGGCCGGCGAGCCGCTGACGATCTGGCTCCAGCTGAATGGCGCCGCCGACAGGCCGCTGTCGCCGCCGGTCTTGAGGATGGCGATGTCGAGGACCAGCACCACAAGATATTCGCACAGCACCAGCACCGTCAGGATCTTGGCGGAGAGGTCGACCTGCCGATAGCCGAGCACGGCGACCAGCGCGATGGCGATGAAGCTCCACACCCACCAGGGCAAATTGATGCCCCAGCCGGCGAACAGGCCTGATGTCGCGGCACCGAGCAGGCCCATGACCCCGATCTGCATGGCATTGTAGGACAGGATGGCGATCAGCGCCGTGGCGCCGCCGGCCATGCTGCCGAGGCCGCGCGCGGCATAGGCATAGAAGGCGCCGGCATTGCCGACATGGCGTGACATGGCGACATAGCCGACCGCGAACAAAAGCAGCAGCAGCGTCACGATCAGATAGGTGCCGGCAAAGCCGGCGCCATTGCCCATCAGCATGCCGAGCGGCGTGCCGCCGGCGACGGCCGTGAGCGGGGCGGCCGCCGAAATCACCATGAAGGTGATGGCGCCGACGCCAAGACTGTTCTTGCGCAGCCTGTTGGCCGGCGCCTGTTCTGCAACTGCTGTCATTGATCCCTCCTGTTTGCAAACCCTCAGGCTCGCCGGCCGAATGGCCTGTCCCATGCACTCTGGTGGTCGGTTCATTATTTGAACTGTTATTTTGAATATAGACTTGCAAACAATGCCGATGCCTGTCAAGTTAATTCACACGTTAAATGATTGTCCCGAACCGGGAGGCAAATTTGAGTACGGTCGGAAAAGCGATCTCGCTTCTGGAGCTGTTCAGCGTCGACGAGCCCGAGCTCGGCCTGTCCGATCTGGCGCGCCGCTCGGGCTTCGACAAGGCGACGACAAGGCGGCTGCTGGTTGCGCTGGCCGGCCATGGTTTTGTCGAGCAGGATATCGGCACGCGGCACTATCGCCTCGGCGCCGGCCTGTCGCGGCTGGCGCGCATCCGCGAAGCGCGCTTTCCCTTCCTGCAGACGGCTGTTCCGCTGGTGCGGGACTTGGCGGCATCGACGGCCGAGACCGTGCATTTGTCGGAATTCGGCGTCGACAGCCTGGTCACCGTCCATGTCGAGCATCCGGCATGGGCGAACCGGGTCAACATCGACATCGGTCAGTTGCTGCCCCTGCATTCGACCGCGTCGGGCATCGCCTATCTGGCCTTCGCCCGCGACGAGACCGTCAAGGCATGCCTGACGGGTTCGCTCGACGCTTTCACGGCCCATACGCTGATCGAGCCGGCCGCAATCTCAAGATCCACGGGCGAGGCGCGCGAGCGCGGCTATTCGATCTGCGACCAGGGCTATGAGGAAGGTGTGATCAGCGTCGCGGCGGCAATCCGCGGGGCGGATGGCTTTGCGCTCGGCACCATCGCGGTGGCGGCGCCAAAGGCCAGAACGACGGCAGCCGCGATCGCCGAACGGGGACTTGCCGTGAGGGAGGCGGCACGGGAGATTTCCATGCGCCTCAACGGCGAAAACCTGCAAATCTTGAGGAGGCAGGCCTGATGCCCTCGGAGACAGCGCCCCGCATCCTGGTCATCGGCACCGGCGACACAAAGGCCGAAGAGCTGCTGTTCATGAAACAGTGCATCGAGGCGTCGGGCGGCAGCGCCGTGATGATGGATGTCAGCGTGCTGGGCGACCCGCCCTACAGCCCGGACCACGACAAGCACGCCGTGGCCCGGGCTGTAGATGTGACGATCGCCGAGATCGTTTCGAGCGGTGATGAGAACACCGCCATGACGCTGATGGCCGGCGGCGCCGTGCAGCTGGTGCGCAAGCTCCATCAAAGTGGCGAGATCGACGCGTTCATTGCCATAGGCGGCTCCATGGGAACCGATCTGGCGCTCGACGTGGCGCTTTGCCTGCCGCTCGGCGTGCCGAAATTCGTCGTCTCGACCATCGCCTATTCGCATCTCATCCCGCCCGAGCGCGTCGCCCCCGACCTGATGATGATCCTCTGGGCGGGCGGACTGTACGGCCTCAACAACATCTGCAGGCTGGTCCTGTCGCAGGCCTGCGGTGCGGTCGTCGGCGCGGCTAAAATCGTACTGGCGTCTCGCGCGTCGGCGCAGGCACCGGGGCCGACCATCGGCATGACCTCGCTCGGCAGCAGCTGCCTGCGCTACATGAAGACGCTGAAGCCGGCCCTGGAACGGCGCGGCTATGACGTTGCGGTCTTCCACACCACCGGAATGGGCGGCCGCGCCTTCGAATCGATCGCCGGCCAAGATCATTTCTGCGCGGTCTTCGACTTCAGCCTGCAGGAAATCACCAATCATCTCGCGGGATCCGTCGTCAGTTCCGGCGCCGACCGGCTGGAGAATGCCGGCGCTCGCGGCATTCCGCAGATCGCCGCACCCGGGGCGGTCGACATGGTCGATCTGCCGACCTGGCAGGATTTGCCGGCTAAATTCTCGACGCGGCCGTTTCATGCCCACAACAGGCTGATCGCTTCGGTCACCGTCGATGCCGACGATCGCCGCCAGGTCGCCAAGACCATCGCCGCCAAGCTCGGTGCCGCGAAAGGCCGCTCCGCCTTCATCCTGCCAACCGGAGGCATCCAGGAATGGGACGTGCAGGGCGAGCCGCTCTATGACCCCGAGGCTCTCGCGGCCTTCACTGACGAAATGCGCAGGGCTATTCCCGCCGGGGTCGAGTTCCACGAGATCGACGCTCACATCAACAGCGACGACTTCGTCGGCAAGGCGCTCGAGATCTTCGACCGCTGGGTCGAGGAAGGCATCGTCCCGCGCGGCAAGCCGGCCAAGGGAGTGGCAGCGTGAGTGCTGTTCCCGCCCAGGCGCTTGTCCTCGATTTCGGCGGCGTCGTCACCCGGACCCTGTTCGAAACGCATGCTTTGACCGAACAGGCGCTCGGCCTTGCGCCTGGAACGCTGCAATGGCGCGGGCCGTTCGATCCTGACAGCGATCCGCTGTGGCGCGCGATGCAGGCCGACGAGATCAGCGAGCGCGACTATTGGCGCACCCGCACTCATCAGGTCGGCCGTCTGGTCGGCGAGGACTGGCAGGCGATGGAAACCTTCGTCCGGCGCGCGCGTGGCGCGGAGCCGGAAAAGGTGGTGCGGCCCGAAGCCGACAGCGCCATTCGCACGGTGCATGCGGCCGGCTTTCGACTGGCCATCCTGTCCAATGAACTCGACCTGTTCTACGGCGCCGACTTCCGCCAGCGGCTGCCGTTGCTCGGCTTCTTCGATGTGATCACCGACGCCACTTACACCGGCATCCTCAAGCCCGATCCGCGCGCCTATGCCTTGGTCACCGAGGCGCTCGGCCTGCCGGCCGGCGCCTGCGTCTTCGTCGACGACCAGCGGCGCAATGTCGATGGCGGCTGTGCCGCCGGCATGCGCACGGTTCATTTCGACGTTGCTCACCCGGCCCAATCCTATGCCGAAGCACTCGGCCATTTCGACCTCGTTTCAGCAGCCTGAGATTTTGCGGAGCCCTTTCATGCGCGACATCAATTTTCTCACCGAAACCAACGCCAAGCCGATCTGGCACCCAATGGCGCATCCGGCCGAGATGCGGGCCAACCCGCCAAAGGTGATCATGAAGGGCGAGGGCGTGATGGTCACCGACATCGCCGGCAACACCGTGCTCGATGCCGTCGGCGGCCTGTGGAACGTCAATCTCGGCTACAGCTGCGACCCGATCAAGAAGGCGATCGCCGACCAGCTTGGCGCGCTGCCCTATTATTCCGGCTTTCGCGGCACTTCGACCGGACCGTCGATCGAACTCGCCTACGAACTCTGCGAATGGTTCGAGCTAGAAGGCATGGTGCGGACCTTCTTCACCTCGGGCGGTTCGGACTCGGTCGAAACAGCGCTGCGGTTGGCCCGGCAATACTGGAAGATCCGCGGCCAGGCCGACCGGACAAAATTCCTCGCCTTGAAGAAGGGCTATCACGGCACGCATTTCGGCGGCGCCTCGGTCAACGGCAACGCCAATTTCCGCCGCAACTACGAGCCGCTGCTGCCCGGCGTCTTCCACATTCCCGCGCCCTGGACCTTCCGTAACCCGTTCGACGAGACCGATCCCGCGCGGCTGGCAAAACTGTGCGCCAAGGCGCTGGAGGACGAAATCGCCTTCCAGGGCGGCGACACCATCGCCGCTTTCATCATGGAGCCGGTTCTCGGCGCCGGCGGCGTCATCGTTCCGCATGAGAGCTTCATGCCGCTGGTGCGCGAGATCTGCGACCGCCATGAAATCCTGCTGATCGCCGACGAGGTGGTGACGGGCTTCGGCCGTACCGGCGCCTGGTCGGGCTCGCGGCTGTCGGGTGTGAAGCCGGATTTCATGACCATCGCCAAGGCGATCACCTCGGGCTATTTCCCACTCGGCGCCACGCTGATCGGCGGCAAGGTAGCCGATGTCTTCGAGGCCGACAAAACCAGCTTCGGCGCCATCGGCCACGGCTATACCTATTCCGGCCACCCGGTCGGCTGCGCGGCGGGTCTGGCGGCGCTTGCCGAGACCAAACGGCTGCGCCTGAACGAGAACGCGGCGGCACGGGGCGTCGAACTCGCGGCCGCGCTGGAGGGGCTGAAGGCGAAACACTCGATCGTCGGCGATGTCAGATACAAGGGCCTGATGGCGGCGCTGGAACTGGTCTCGGACCGTGCCACCAAGAAGCCTGCCGACAAGAAGACCATGGCCCTGGTTTCGGAGGCGGCCTATGAGGCCGGTGTCATGCTGCGCGTCTCCGGCAACGCCATCATCCTGTCGCCGCCGCTCATCATCACCGCCGCCGACGTGACGAAAATCGGCGAAGCATTGGATGCAGGCCTGTCGAAGGTCTGACGGTTTAGTGGATGGAACGGAGTTTCGAGATGCAAATGGCTCAATCGCAGGAAGCTCTGGTTAGCCGGCGTTCCCGCCTGCTCGGGGGGAAATCGCAATTGTTCTATGATGAGCCCGTGCACCTGGTGCGCGGTGAAGGCGTCTGGCTCTACGATGCCGACGGCCGCAAATATCTGGACGCCTACAACAATGTCGCGCATGTCGGCCACTGCCACCCGCATGTGATCGAGGCCTTGTGCCGGCAGGCAAGCCTGCTCAACACCCACACGCGCTACCTGCACACCGCCATCCTCGACTATGTCGAGCGGCTGACCGCGACCTTCGATGCCAGCCTGTCGACCGCCATCCTGACCTGCACCGGCAGCGAGGCCAACGACATCGCGCTGCGCATGGCGCAGGCCGCGACCGGCCGCATGGGCATCATCGCCACCGACGCCACCTACCATGGCAACACCACGGCGGTTTCGCAGCTCAGCACCCGCATGCCGCCGGTCGGCGGCCGCGCCCGCAACGTCAGGCTGGTGCCGGCGCCCGACAGCTATCGCCATCCGGATGCGATGGCCAACGGCAAAGCCTTTGGCGACGCGGTGCGCGAAGCCATCGCGTCGCTGGAAGAGAACGGCATCGGCCTGTCCGGCATCATCCTCTGCCCGCTGCTCGCCAATGAAGGCTTTCCGACGCTACCCAGCGGCTTCTTCGACGGTGCCATGCGCGCGGTGCGCGACGCCGGAGGACTGGTCATCGCCGACGAGGTGCAGCCCGGTTTCGGCCGAACCGGCAGCCATTTCTGGGGCCACCAGCGCGCCGGCTTCGTTCCCGACATCGTCACCATGGGCAAGCCGATGGGCAACGGCCACCCGGTCGCCGCCGTGGTCACCACCAAGGAGATCCTGGCGACCTTTCGCAACGCTTTCCGCTACTTCAACACCTTTGGCGGCAATCCGGTTTCCTGCGCGGTGGCGAATGCCGTTCTCGATGTCCTGGAACAGGAGAACCTCATCGCCAATGCGCGCGACGTCGGCGCCTATGCGCTCGGCCTGCTGCGCCCGCTGGCCGATCGCCATGAATGCATCGGTGAGGTCAGGGGCGCCGGCCTGTTCTTCGGCGCCGAGCTGGTTCACGACCGCGAGACGCGCGAACCCGCGCCCGACCTTGCCGAGCAGGCCGCCAACCGCATGCGCCATCGCGGCGTGCTGATGGGCAAGACTGGTATCCACGGCAATGTGCTGAAGATCCGCCCGCCAATGCCGTTTTCACGCGACAATGCCGACGTCCTGATCGGGCTGCTTGACGAAGTGCTTGGTGAAGTCGGCGGAGTGAAGGCGTGAGCGCTGTTTCCGCGCAGTCCGAGCCCGAGACGGCAGCCGATGTCACGGCGCTTGCCAGGCGCGCGCTCGCCCATTGGGGTATCCGTGAGTGTGAGCCGGAGCTGCTGAAATTCCGCGAGAACGCGGTGTTTCGCGTCATCTTGCCAACAGGCCAGCCGGCCGCCATGCGCATTCATCGGCTTGGCTATCACACGGATGCCGCCCTGCGCTCGGAACTGCAATGGATGGGCTTTCTGCAATCGGCCGGCATCGCCACACCCTCGCCGGTCGCCACGCCGGCCGGCGATCTGTTCGTGCTCGTCAGCACAGCCGCTTCTACGCAGCCCCGGCAAGTCGATTGCTTGAGCTGGCTGGAAGGCCGCGCCGTCGGCGCGCGAGGCGTGCCGCTGGATTTTACGCCCGAGCAGGCAAGACAGGTCTTTACCGCGATCGGCCGAACCATCGCCCACATGCACAATGTCACGTCTGCCTGGACGCCGCCCGCCGGCTTTGCCCGCCATGCCTGGGATTTCGACGGCTTTTTCGGTGCGAACCCGAACTGGGGTCGCTTCGAGACCTCCCCCTTCCTCGACGGCCCTCGCCGCGAGCTGGTTTTCCAGGCGCGGGAAAAGGCCGTGAAGGCGCTGTCGGAGCATGAACGCAGCGCCCGCAATTTCGGCATCATCCACGCCGACCTGGTGCGCGAGAACGTGCTCGTCCATGACGGCGCGACCCGCATCATCGACTTCGACGATTGCGGCCATGGCTGGCACATGTACGACCTTGCCGTCGCGCTGTACCAGAACCGCGAGGAGGCGATCTATCCGCTGATCGAGGCCGCTCTGCTCGACGGCTATCGGCAGGAGCGGGAGCTGACGGCGCGCGACATCGCCGCGCTGCCGCTGTTTTCGGCCTTGCGCGCCTTCGCCTTTCTTGGCTGGGTGCAGAGCCGCGTCGAAGGCGACATCACCAGGGATGTCGGCATGCGCATGTCGGCCATCGCGGCCGATGTGGTGATTGCCTATCTGCGTGGGGAATAGGCCGATCGACAAGAACTGGCGGGTCATCAGCCCTTCGCGAAATGGATGCTGACCGTGCCCGAACTGCCGAAATCGGCGACGATGGTGTCGCCGGGACGCGCCTCGACCGGGCGCACGAACGATCCTGACAGCACCACCTCACCTGCCGCGATCGACATGCCGTAGCGGGCGAGCCTGTCCGCCAGCCAGGCGATGCCCATCGCCGGATGGTTGAGCACGCCGGCGCCGAGCCCGGTTTCCTCGACCTCGGCGTTGCGCGAGACGATGGCGCCGATCCAGCGCATGTCGGCCTCATCAGGACGTTGCGGCCGGCCGCCGATGACAATGCCGGCATTGGCGGCATTGTCGGAAATCGTGTCGAAGAAGGTGCGTGCCTTCTTCGTCTCGGCATTGACGCGCTCGATGCGCGTGTCGAGGATTTCCAGCGCCGGGGTGATGTAGTCGGTGGCGTGGAGCACGTCGGCGATGGTCACGCCGGGGCCTTTCAGCGGCGCCTTCATGACGAAGGCGATCTCGGCCTCGACGCGCGGCTGGATGAAGCGGCCGGCCGGCACCGTCGCGCCGTCATGGAAGAACATGTCGTCGAACAGCACGCCCGAATCCGGCGTGTCGATGGCAAGCGCGTACTGCATTGCCTTCGATGTCAGCCCGATCTTCCAGCCCTTCGGCTTCAGCCCGGCATCGATCTTGCGCGTCACCAGCGCCGCTTGCACGCGGTAGGCGTCCTCCATCGTCGCATCGGGAAAATCGAGGCTGAGCAGACGGATCTGGCGGCGCGACCGCTCGGCCTCGAACAGCCGTGCCGCGGCGTCTTCCACTTGCTCCGGGGTCATTGCGCTGCCTCGTCGACGACACCGTTTCTGAGCACGCCGATGCCATCGGCCTCCACCTCGATCACATCGCCGGGCTTCAGCCAGATCGGCGGATCGAAGCGGGCGCCGGCACCCGTCGGCGTGCCGGTGACGATGATATCGCCCGGCACCAGTGTGGTGAAGGTCGAGACATAGGCGATAATCTTGCGAAACGAGAAGATCATCCGGCTGGTGCGGTCCTGCTGGCGCAGCTCGCCATTGACGCGGGTGGTCAGCGCAATGTCGGCGATCTGCGCCTCGTCGGTGAACGGTACCAGCCACGGGCCGATCGAGCCGCTGCGGTCGAAATTCTTGCCTTGCGTGACGTTGAACTTGGCGTGCCGCACCCAGTCGCGGATGGTGCCCTCGTTGCACAGCGACAGCGCCGCGATGTGGCCGAGCGCATCGGCCTCCGCGATGCGGCGCCCGCCCTTGCCGATGACGATGACGATTTCGCCCTCATAGTCGAGTTGCGGTGATTCCGGCGGCCGCACCAGCGGCGCGCCATGGCCGACGAAGGAGCGGTGAAAGCGGATGAACAGCGACGGATTCGCGGGCGCCGCCTGGCCGTCCTTGTACTCCTCGTTGCGGTCGGGATAGTTGACGCCAACGCAGATGATCTTTTCCGGCGATAGGATCGGGATTTCATAGGCGATGGCGTCGAGCGGGAAGTCCGGGGCGAAGGCCTCGGCCTCTTCCGCCAGCCGCCGCAAGGCGCCGGCCTCGATCACTTCGCGCAGCGTCGGCCACTGTCTGTGGCGCGCCGACAGGTCGATGACGCCCTTGCTCGTGATCGCGCCATAGCGCGCCTTGCCGCCGACGGTGAAGGTGGCGAGCCGCCCATGTCCAGTCATCCGGGTCTCCTCGTCCATCGTCACGGCGCAATGATCGGCGACGCCGTCAGATCCGGCTGGCGTGCCTTCGCCCCGGCAAACACACTACCCTCCTCAAACCAGCTTTTCGGCGCCGGCGCGCCCCACAGCGTCTGGCGCTGCGGGTCCTTGAGGTCCCATTTGATCGGTTCCAGGTCCGGATCGACCGTCTGGTAGTCCGAACAGTAGATCTCGATGCGGTGGTTGTCCGGGTCTCTGACATAGAGGAAGAAGGCATTGGAAATGCCGTGCCGGCCGGGGCCGCGTTCGATGTTCGGCAAATAGCCCGTCGTTGCCATCAGATCGAGCAGGTCGATGATGTTGAGCGGCGTCGGCACCCAGAAGGCGACGTGGTGCAGGCGCGGGCCGATGCCGTTGGTGAAGGCGATGTCGTGCACGCCGCCCTTGCGGTGCGTCCACGCCGCCCACAGTCTTCCGCTGCTGGCGTCCTCGGTATACTCGGTCACCCGGAAGCCGAGCTCGTTGTAGAAGGCGACGGACTCGTCGACATTGGGCGAGAAGCAGTTGAAGTGGTCGATGCGCAGCGGCTTGACGCCCTTGTACAGCGCGTATTTCTGGTGTATCGGCGGCAGCCGCTCCATCTCAGCGTAGAATTCGAGCGGAATGCCGTGCGGATCGCGGGTGCGGAAGGTTCGCGACTGGTAGGGTCGCTCGACCCATTCCACCGGCAGGCCTTTTCCCTTGAAGAAATGCACCGCTTTGTCGAGATCCTCGTCCGAGAAGACCTTGAAGCCGAGGTCGCGGGCTTCGGCCGTGGCCCCCTTCTTCAGCACGATACAATGGTGCCCGCGCTCCTCCAGCGCCCTGAGATAGATGGTGTCCGAAGTCTCGTCGGTGACCTGGAGGCCGAGCGTATCGACATAGAACGCACGGGATTTGGCGAGGTCGGTGACGGCTAGCTCGACATGGCTGAGGCGCACGATGTTGAAGGCGGGATAGAGATTGGGCTTGGGCAAGGGCATCTGATTTCCTCCGGTCAGCCGCCGAGTTTCTGGATCGCGTGCGCGGTCGTCGCGAAGGCTACGTTCTTCGTCTCCATGTAGAAGTCGAAGGAATGGTCCCCGCCGTCGCGGCCGATGCCGGAATTCTTGACGCCGCCGAACGGTGTCGGCAAATGGCGCACATTCTCGGAATTGACCCAGATCATGCCGGCATCGAGCGCATCGGTGAAGCGAAACGCTCGGGTGACGTCCGAGGTCCAGAGATAGCCGGTCAGGCCGTATTGCGTGTCGTTGGCCAGAGCCAGCGCTTCCGTCTCGTCGGCGAACGGAATGGCGCTCAGCACCGGCCCAAAGATCTCCTCCTGCGCGATGCGCATGCGGTTGGTGACGTTGGTGAACAGGGTCGGGCCGACATAGCAGCCACCGCCCGGCCCATCGACCTTGCCGCCGCCGGCCGCGAGCGTCGCACCCTCCGATTTGCCGATGTCGATATAGGACAAAACTTTCTTTTCATGCACCGGATGGATCAGCGGCCCAACCACCGTTTTCGGATCGAGCGGGTGGCCGACGACGATGCGCTTCGCCCTCTCCGCGACTTTGGCGGTGAAGCTTTCATAGATCGAGGCTTCGACCAGCAGTCGCGACGACGAGGTGCAGCGTTCGCCATTCAGCGAATAGATCATGAATACGGCGGCGTCGGCGGCGCGTTCGAGATCGGCGTCGGCAAAGACGATCACCGGGTTCTTGCCGCCAAGCTCGAAATGCACGCGCTTCAGCGTGTCGGCGCCTTGTTTCATGATCATCGAGCCGGTGCGGCTCTCGCCGACAAAGCCGATCGCCTTGATGTCGGGATGCTCGGTCAACGCCTTGCCGGCATCTTCACCCAGGCCGTTGACCAGGTTCCAGACACCCTTCGGCAGGCCGGCCTCCTCGGCGATCTCGACGAGCAGGCGGGCGGTCAGCGGCGAAAATTCAGCCGGTTTATGAACCACCGTGCAGCCAGCCGCCAGCGCTGGCGCGATCTTCCAGGTCGACAGCATGAACGGCGTGTTCCACGGCGTGATGATGCCTACCGGGCCGATTGGCACCCGCGTGGTGAGGTTGACCTGGCCCGTGGTCCGCAGCGTCTCGCCGTCGCGCGCTTCGGGCGCACGGTCGGCGAAGAAGCGGAAATTCTCGGCACCCCGCAACGCCGCCTTGGCCATAAATTTCAGCGCCTGGCCGGTATCCATGCATTCGACGAAGGCGATCTCCTCGGCACGCGCCTCGATCGCGTCGGCGATTCTGTGCAGCAGCTTCTTGCGTGCCTCGCCAGGCATGGCGGCCCAGGCCGGGAAAGCCGCCTTCGCCGCCCTGGCGGCGCGGTCGATGTCGGCAGCCCCGCCGCGCGCGACGCTTGCCAGCGGCTTCAGGTTGACCGGCGACAGCGTTTCGAACGTCGTGCCGTCGAGCGCCGGCACCGCCTCGCCGCCGATCTGGTTCAACACGCCATCGCGCTTGAAGCGGGCCAGATAGGCCTCGGCCTTGTTCAGATTGCCTTGCAGGTCGGACATGTCGGGTTCCGTCACTTGCCGCGCAGTCGCGGGTGGATTGCGTTTCTCTTCCAGCTGAGCACCGGGTCGATTTCCCGGATTTCGAGCGACAGGGCGAAATGCGGGGTCTCGAACAGCGTGCCAAGGTATTCGCTCACCGCCGCGAAGACAGCCTCGCCAGTCCGCTTCTTGTCGTCGGCGCTGCGGCCGGTGCCGATGCGAAACGACATGTCGAGAAAGGCGTTTTCCGGCAGCCTGTCGGCCATCGCGTAGGCCTCGGCGCGAAACGCCCGCACCCGCACGGCGCCGGTTTCGAACAGCCCGGTGTCCAGCACTGTGCGCAACACCAGAGCGCACAATTCGCCCATATCGACCTTGGCATCGAGATTGGCCGAATACTCGATGGAGAAGTGAGGCACGGCGTTTCGTTCCCTGGGTTATTGCCTTGTTGTAGTTAACGCGTTAATTACATGCAGCATGCGCGAAGTCAAGCCTTGCATCGGGGTTGGCGCAACGATACGGGATGGCGGGAACGGGCCCTGGCAGGCGGATTCGGCCGAGGGAGGCCTGTTTCGATCGCAAGCGTGGGAGGCTCTTTTCTTGCTGCCTGAAAATACCCGTCGTTCTCTGCCGATGGCGCTGCTTCATGCCCGCGAAGCGGTGATGGCGCGGTTTCGCCCGATGCTTGCCGCGCATGACGTGACCGAACAGCAATGGCGCGTGCTGCGCGTGCTGAGCGAAGCCGGCCCGGTCGAGGCGACGGAACTCGCCGACCGCGCCTCGGTTTTGCCGCCCAGCCTGACGCGCATCATCAAGGCGCTCAAGGGACGCAAATTCATCACCCGCAACAAGGCCGAAGGCGACGGCCGCCGCGTCGTTCTAACCATTGCGCCCGCCGGTTCCGCCTTGATCGACGCCCTGTCGCCCGAGCGCCGCGTCATTTATGACGACATCGAACAGCGCTTCGGCCACGAAAAGCTCGAGCAGTTGCTCGATTTGCTGGAGACGCTGATCGATGGCGAAAGCTGATCGTTCCGGCTACCGCAGAAGTTTCGACGGTCGCTCGGGTTGACGGCCCGCATACCTTGGAAAGGCCGAAACACCCGATGGGGGTCAGTTAACCTCGCAACCTCACCCCTTCCGGATCGAAGAACGGTATCGGCGCCACGACCGCACGCGTCGGCTGACCACCGATATCAATGTTCAATTCGGTGCCGACAGCCGTGAAGGGCAGCCGCAGATGCGCGGTGGCCAGCACCTTGCCGAGGGAATAGCCGTGGTCGCTGTAGGTGACGATGCCGGCGTCCTCGCCATCGGCCAGAACCTTGGCATCGGTCGCGGCCGGCTTGTCGCCGTCGAGGATCAGTCCGACCCATTGCTCGTCGAGGCCGGTGTCGCGGACCTTGAGAAGCGCCTCGCGGCCGACGAAATCGCCCTTGTCGAACTTGATCCAGCGGTCGAGGCCGACATGGAACGGGGTGCGGCTCTCGTCCATGTCAATGCCGTGCGCCGGGTAGGCCTTTTCCAGGCCCAGCGTGAACATCGCCAGCACGCCATAGGGTTTCAGGCCAAAGTCACGGCCGGTGCGCATCAGCGCGTCCCAGAGCGAGGCCGCCTCGTCGGCCGGCACGAACAATTCGAAGCCGAGTTCGCCGGTCACGCCGGTGCGCGAGATCAGCACCCGCGTGCCGTTGATATGGCCCGACGTGAACGACCAGCGCTTCAGTCCATCCAGATCGGCATCCGCAATCAACGCTTTCAGCAGTTCGCGCGAGCGCGGACCCTGGATGGTCGGGAAGGCGATGGCCGCCGTGATGTCGGTGACATAGGCCTTGCGGCCCTGGGCGTGATGATGCAGCCAGGGCAGCATCTTCAGGCGGTTGACCGAGCCGGTCACCAGCATGAAGTGCTCCGGGCCCAACCGAAACACGGTGAGGTCGTCCATGATGCCGCCATCGTCGCGGCAGACCGTGGAATAGCGGACCTGGCCCGGCTTCATGGCGGCGGCATTATTGACGATGACATGGTTGACCAGCGCCTCGGCGTCCGGCCCCTTGACGTCCATCTTGCCCATCGTGCTGAGATCCTGCACGCCGACGTTTTTGCGGGTGTTCAGGTGCTCGTCGGCAATGCCGGAATAAGTTTTGGCCGAGATGAAATCGCCGCCGACACGACCCATGGTCGCGCCCAGCCCGACGATGCTGCTGTAGAAAGGGGAACGCCGCTCAGCCAAGGAAGTCTCCATCATCCAAGAAAAACGGCAGCGCCAGGCGGCGCTGCCGAAGGTGATTGCGTCAGGATCAGCCGCCGTAGACGTCGAACGAGAAATATTTGTCGTTGATTTCCTTGTATTTTCCGTTGGCGCGCAGCGCGTCGATGGCCGCATTGAGCTTGTCGGCCAGTTCCTTGTTGCCCTTCTGCAGCGCGATGCCGACGCCGGGGCCGTGAATGGCCGGATCGGCCGTCAGAGTGCCGAGCAGCTTGCAGCAGGCGCCGTCGGGCTTCTTCAGCCACTCGGTCAAGATGATCGAGCCGTCCATCATCGCGTCGAGGCGGCCATTGGCCATGTCGGTGCGGGCGTCGTCGCCGGTCGGATAGGCCTTGACCGTCGAGTCAGCATATTTCTGGTCGGCGAATTTCTGGTGGATGGTCGCGGTCTGCACGCCGAGCGCCTTGCCTTTCAGGTCGTCCGGCGAGGTGCCTGATATGGTCGAATCCTTCGGTACGGCGATGGCCGGCGGCGTCTGGTAGTATTTGTGGGTGAACTCGACCTTCTCGGCCCGCTCGGGCGTGATGGTGATGTTGATGATGGCGTCGAACTTGCCGGCCTGCAGCGCCGGTATGGAACCATCGAAATCCTGCACGCTGAACTCACACTCGGCCTTCATCTCGGCGCACAGCGCCTTCCCCAAGTCGATGTCGAAGCCACCCAGCGTGCCGTCGGCACTGGCGTAATTGAAGGGCGGATAGGCGCCCTCGGTACCGATCCTGAGTTTTTTGTCCTGGGCGGAGGCGGCGCCCGTGGCAAGGGTGAGGGCGACGGAAGCGGCAAGCACGAAACGACCGGAAAGACGCATGTTCGAGTTCCCCGTTGAAAGCGGGAAGTCTACGGTCTTCCGGGCGTGTGGCGGAGACGGAAACGACATGCGCTGCGGCGATCGCGGCGCGGCGGGCGATCCAGGCCAGGCGATCGGTGGTGCGTTACCCGGCGCGCTGCTTGTTGGTCGCCGCCCGGTCGATGGCCAACTCCCCGGCCGAGAGGACAACGCCAAACTTTTCGGTGGCTTCCTCTGATGTGTAGTACCCCAGCGCCACGTCGCGCAGCACCAGATCCGGATCGCGCTGCAGCGGATCGCCGTAGCCGCCGCCGCCCGGCGTGCCGACGCGCACGCGGTCGCCGGCCTTGAGCGCAATGTCCTGCTCCTTCGAAAGGTGCAGCGGCACATGTTCCTCGCCATTGCGGAAGACGGTCACCATGTTGACCGCGCCGTCCTTGCCGCCGAGTGCGCCTTGCGGGCCGAAACGGCCGTGATCCATGACGAAAGAAGCACGGGCGTCACCGCGCAGGATTTCAACCTCATAGGCGAGGCCGAAACCGCCGCGATGCTTGCCTGCGCCGCCGGAGCCTTCACGCAAGGCGTAGTGGCGGTAAAGCACCGGGAATGCCTGTTCCATGATCTCGACCGGCGGCGATTTGGAAATGCCGATGGTCGAGCAGCCATTGGTCAGCCCGTCATGGCCTGAATTTCCGCCGTAACCGCCGCCGGAGATCTGGTACATGACGTAATCGCGGCCGCGCGCCGGGTCGTTGCCGCCGAGCGCGAAATTGCCACTGGAACCGGCGGGCGCCGCCGTCACCTTGTCGGGCAGCGCCTGCACCATCGCCGCGAACACCGCCTCGGCGATGCGCTGCGACACCTCGGCCGCGCAACCCGAGACCGGTCGCGGATATTTCGCGTCGAGGAAAGTGCCTTCCGGCCGCTTGACTTCAAGCGGTTCGAACGCGCCGGCGCTGATCGGCACATCGGGGAAAATGTGGCGCATGGCGAGATAGACCGAGGACAAAGTCGTCGCCAGCACGCTGTTCATCGGCCCGGCGCACGGCTTGGACGAGCCGGTGAAATCGAAGGTCAGCGTATTGCCTTTTTTCTCGACGGCGAGCGCAATGGTCAGCGGCTCGTTGACCACCCCGTCGGAATCGACAAACGCCTTGGAATGGTAAGTGCCGTCGGGAATGGCTGAGATGTTGGCGCGCATCTGCTCGGCCGCGCGGCGGCGCAGTTCGGCGATCGCCTCGACAACGGTTTCGTCACCGTAACGATCCAGGATTCCGTTAAGCCGGTCCTGGCCGATCAGCAGTGCGGCGGCCTGGGCCCTGATGTCGCCGATGCGCTGGTCGGCAACGCGGATGTTGGAGCAGATGATGGCGTAGATTTCCGGATCGAGCACGCCCTTCTTGAACAGTTTTACGGGCGGCAGTCGCAGGCCTTCCTGCTCGACCGCGGTCGCGGAGGCCGAAAAACCACCCGGCACCGAGCCGCCAATGTCTGGCCAGTGGCCGGTGTTGGACAGCCAGCAGAAGATTTTTCCGGCCCGGTAGACCGGCATGGCGAAGCGTACATCCATCAGATGGGTGCCGCCGAGATAGGGGTCGTTGACGATGTAGATGTCACCCGGCTCCGGGGCCAGGCAGCGGCCGTCGGCGATCATCTCGATCACCGTCCTGGTCGAATATTGCATGACGCCGACGAACACCGGCAGGCCTTGGCTTCCCTGCGCGATCAGCGAACCATCGACAGCCGAATAGATGCCGTCGGAGCGGTCGTTGGCTTCGGCGATGACAGGCGAGAAAGCGGCGCGAGAGAACGTAAGGTCCATCTCGTCGCAGACCTGTTGCAGGGCCGCCTGGAGGACCGAAAGGGTGATGGCGTCGAGTTTTGCCATATCAATGTCAGGCATCTCAGGCCTCGCCGATGTCGATGATGATGTTGCCGTCGGCGTCGCAGCGTGCGCGGTCGCCGGGCTCGAGCACGGTGGTGGCGTCCATCTGTTCGAGGATCGCCGGCCCTTCGATTTCAGCGTCAAGCGGCAGTTTTTCGCGTGCATATACCGGCGTATCGTGCCAACGCCCGCCATACCAGACCGGCCGGATTTCGCGCCTTGCCTCATCCAGCGTTGTTGCGCGCCCCGCCGGATCGATCAGCCGCGACAGATCGATCGCCGGACGCACGCCGGTCACCGACGTGTTGAGATTGACGAGGTTGGCGCGGATTTCCGGCAGTTCGACCTTGAAGCGGGCGAAATAGGCCTTTTCGAAAAGCTGCTGCAGTGTTGCCCGCGTCACCGATGAGGACGGCAGCGGCACGTTGATGATGTGGGTCTGGCCGACGAACTGCATGTCGGCGGAGTGGGTAACGCGGATCGTCTCCGGCTTCACCGCTTCCTTGCCGATCAGCTCTTCACCTTCGTTTCGGTGGCGTTCCAATACAGTATGAAGCTGTTTTTCGTCGAGCACCGCCACCGGCTGGTTGATGGTGTTGACGAAATCATGGCGCAGGTCGGCGACGACGCAGCCGAGTGCGTTGGTGATGCCCGGACGCGCCGGCACCAGCACCTTTGGCAGGCCGAGTTCGCGCGCCAGGGCCGTTGCGTGCAGCGGGCCGGCGCCGCCAAAGGCGAACAGCGCGAAATCGCGCGGGTCGTGGCCACGCGACACCGAGACCATGCGGATCGCGCCGGCCATCTTCATGTTGCCGAGCCGCAGCACCGCGCCCGCCGCCTCGACGCCGGACAGGCCGGTCGCCTTGCCTATTTTGTCTTCGAAAATGCCGGTGACCCGTTCTGATGTGACCGGATTTTCGACCGCCAGCAACTTCTTCGGCGCCAGCCGGCCGAGCACCAGATTGGCGTCGGTAATGGTTGGCTCGAGGCCGCCGCGTCCGTAGCAGATCGGGCCGGGATTGGCGCCGGCACTTTCCGGACCGATCTGGATCAGGCCGGCCGCATCGACGCGGGCGATCGAGCCGCCGCCGGCGCCGACCGTGTGCACCGCCACCATCGGCACATGGATCGGCATCGCATATTCGATCTCGATCTCGTTCGAGACTGCCGGCTCGGCATTGCGGATCAGCGCCACGTCGGTCGAGGTGCCGCCCATGTCATAGGTGACGAGGTTTTCGAAGCCGGCGCGTTTTCCGGTATAGGCGGCGGCGATGACGCCGGAGGCCGGGCCGGACATAACCGTCTTGGCCGATTCACGTGTGACGAAGCGGGCCGAGATCATGCCGCCATTGCCATTCATGATCAGGAAGTCGCGGGCATAGCCTTTCGCGCCCAATTCCTTGCGCAGCCGCTCGACGTAGCGCTCGAGGATCGGCTGCACGGAGGCGTTGACCGAAGCGGTCACGCCGCGTTCGAATTCGCGCGCTTCCGACAGCAGCGCGTGGCCTGCCGTGATGTAGCCGTTCGGCCAGAGTTCGGCGGCGATTTCGACGGCGCGCCGCTCATGTGCCGGATTGGCGTAGGAATGCAGGAAATGGATGACGAGGGATTCGCAACCGGCCGCGATCAGCGTCTGCACGGCGTCGCGCATCTCGGCCTCGTCGAGCGGCGTGCGCACCGCGCCCGACGCTTCGACACGCTCCGAGACTTCGAGCCTGAGATTGCGCGGAATGATCGGTACGAAGCTGCCGGTCATGCCATAGGCCTGCGGCCGCGTGCGCCGGCCCAGCTCGATCACGTCGCGAAAGCCGCGCGTGGTGATCATGCCGGTTTTCGCCAACCGGCGTTCCAGCACCGCATTGGTGGTGGTGGTCGTGCCATGCACGATGAGGTCGATGCTATCGATGGCAAATCCGGTGGCGCCGAGTGCCGAAACGACACCGAAAGCCTGGTTGTCCACCGTGGTCGGCGTCTTGGCCAGATACACCCGGCCGCCGTCGCTTCCGTCGATCAGGAGCAGGTCGGTGAAGGTGCCGCCGACATCGATACCGGCGACGACATTTCCCCGGGAATTGCTCGCTTGCGCCGAAATATTCTCTTCCATCGTCGAAACCCGAAATGCGCGGACTACGGATATGCGCCAGTTTGGAAAGCTGTTTTAAGGGAGCATCTTGACGCAAATATCGTTTGTATACTAATAAATTCCGGACACAAGAGCTTGCCGCTTTGCAGTGTGCGAACAGCCCGCCGGGATCTGAATGGTCCGGGCGTGCAGGTGAAAGTTTGGCGCCCGCCTCCACGGTTGGGCCAGAAGGTTGGATTTGATGAACACCACATCCGCTCTCAACACCGTCGGCGCCCGACCGCTGCAGTTCCCGATTCCGGCCAACGTCTATGCCGAAACCGTCGTCTCGGTGAAGCACTATACCGATCGGCTGTTCTCGTTCCGCATCACCCGTCCGCAGTCGCTGCGCTTCCGCTCCGGCGAGTTCGTCATGATCGGCCTGCCCAATGCCGAGAAGCCGGTGTACCGCGCCTATTCGGTGGCAAGTCCGGCCTGGGACGAAGAGCTGGAATTCTTCTCGATCAAGGTGCCGGACGGCCCGCTGACCTCGGAGCTGCAGAAGATCCAGGTCGGCGACACCGTCATCATGCGCCAGAAGTCGACCGGCACGCTGGTGGTCGACGCGCTGACCCCGGCCAAGCGGCTGTTCATGATCTCGACCGGCACCGGCATCGCGCCTTTCGCCAGCCTGCTGCGCGACCCTGACACCTACGACAAATTCGATCAGCTGGTCCTGACCCATACCTGCCGCGACAATGCGGAACTCACCTACGGCCAGGAGCTGGTCGCGGCGTTGGAAAGCGACCCGCTGATCGGTGAACTGACCACTGGGCGCGTCACGCTCTACAATTCGACGACCCGCGAAGAGTCGGCACGCATGGGCCGCATCACCGCGCTGATCGGCTCCGGCAAGTTCTACAGCGATCTCGGCATCGACAAGCTCAGCCCGGAAACCGACCGCATCATGATCTGCGGCTCGATGCATATGCTGAAGGACGTCAAGGAACTGGCCGAAAGCCTCGGCTTCGAGGAAGGTTCGCTGAGCCACCCGGCGACCTTCGTGGTCGAGCGCGCTTTCGTCGGCTGAGCCGCACCTAACATCTCGAAGTCTGCGTTTTTGACCGCGCGGTCAAAAACTGCTGCTTTCGCCGCCTTTTTCGGCTATCACCGTCTGCAGGACTCGTGAAGTACGACTTCGCGGGCTATCTTCGGCACACGTCGCTGAATGAAAGGGCAGGAGATGAGCAGCACAATCCGAGAAGCCGATATCGGCTCGTCCAAGGTGACGCCGCTGCCGGCGCGTGCCGCCGCCAACACAGCCGTTCCACCGGACCATCGCATTGCGCGCAATCCCGGCATGAAGCTCGATCTCGGCTTCATGGAATCGGTGCGCAGCGTCAACCGCTCGGCGCTGGAACGGCGCGTCGCCAGCCTGACCAAGCGGCGCTCGATCAAGGCCGACAACCAGGCCGCCTGGCTGCTAAAGGCCGTCTCCTGCATGGATCTGACGACGCTGAATTCCAACGACACCGAGGAGCGCGTGCGCCGGCTCTGCGCCAAGGCGATCAACCCGTTCCGCCGCGACATTGTCGAGGGCCTCGGCATATCAGGTGAAACCATCCGCCCGGCCGCCGTCTGCGTCTACCATCCCTTCGTCGCCACCGCCGTCGACGCCGTGCGCGGCACCGGCATCCACGTCGCCGCCGTCTCCACCGCCTTCCCGCATGGTCTGGCACCCCTGTCGACCCGGCTGCAGGAAATCGAAGCCTCGGTCCGCGACGGCGCCGACGAGATCGACGTGGTCATTCCACGCGGGCTGGTGTTCGGCGCCAACTGGCGGGAGCTTTACAATGAGATCGTCTCGATGCGCGCCGCTTGCGGTGACGCGCATCTGAAGGTCATTCTCGGCACCGGCGACCTCGCGACGCTGCGCAATGTCATGCTGGCCTCGATGGTGGCGATGATGGCAGGTGCCGACTTCATCAAGACCTCGACCGGCAAGGAAAGCGTCAATGCGACGCTGCCCGTCGGCCTCGCCATGGTGCGCGCCATCAGGGCCTATTTCGAGGAAACCGGTTACCTCATCGGCTTCAAGCCGGCCGGCGGCATTTCCACGGCCAAGGCCTCGCTCGACTGGCTGGTGCTGATGAAGGAAGAGCTCGGCCGGCCATGGCTGGAGCCAGACTTGTTCCGCTTCGGCGCGTCGAGCCTCTTGACCGATATCGAGCGCCAGCTCGAGCACCATCTGACCGGGCACTATTCGGCCAATCATCGCCACGCGATGGCTTGAGCGCACCACACCCGATCGGCTTTGCCGATCGACCCTCCCAGGCGGGAGGGTGAAGGAGGCACCTGATGAACATCCTCGATCGCTATCATGCCATGGAGTACGGCCCGGCGCCGGAAGCCCGCAACGAGGCCGATGCATGGCTTGCCGCGCGCGATTTCGGCAAGGCGCTGTTCATCGGCGGCGACTGGAAAGCCGCGTCCGGCGGCAAGACTTTCGAAACCAGCGAGCCGTCTTCCGGCAAGCTGCTGGCCAAGATATCCGACGCCAATGCCGTCGACATCGACGCGGCGGTTGCGGCGGCCACCAAGGCGCTGCCGAAGTGGTCGGCAGCCTCGGGCTATCAGCGCGCCAAGGTGCTTTATGCCATCGGCCGCGCCATGCAGCGCCACCAGCGCCTGTTCGCAGTGCTTGAGACCATCGACAACGGCAAGCCGATCCGCGAAAGCCGCGACATCGACGTGCCGCTGGCGATCCGCCATTTCATACACCATGCCGGTTGGGCGCAGGCGCTGGACAAGGATTTCCCCGGCCACAAGGGTGTCGGCGTGGTCGGCCAGATCATCCCGTGGAACTTTCCGCTGCTGATGCTGGCCTGGAAGATCGCGCCGGCCCTCGCCGCCGGCTGCACCGTGGTGCTGAAGCCGGCCGAGTTCACGCCGCTGACATCAATCCTGTTTGCTGAGATCTGCGAGCGCGCCGGCGTGCCGAAAGGTGTCGTCAACATCGTGCAGGGCGGTCCTGAGGCCGGCGGGGCCATCGTCAACCATCCCGGCATCCAGAAGATCGCCTTTACCGGTTCTTCCGAAGTCGGCAAGATCATCCGGAAAGCCACCGCCGGCTCGGGCAAGAAACTGTCGCTGGAACTTGGCGGCAAGTCGGCCTTCATCGTCTTCGAGGATGCCGATCTCGACAGCGCCGTCGAAGGCCTGGTCGACGGTATCTGGTTCAACCAGGGCCAGGTATGCTGCGCCGGTTCGCGACTGCTGGTCCAGGAAGGCATCGCCGACGCCCTGATCGCCAAGGTCAAGACGCGGATGAGCCGGCTGCGCGTCGGCAGCCCGCTCGACAAGAACACCGATATCGGCCCGCTGGTCGACGCCACACAGCTCGAGCGCGTCAAGGGCCTGGTCGCCGAAGGTGCCAGGCAGGGCGCCGTCTGCTGGCAGCCGGATGCGGCGCTGCCGTCTTCCGGCTACTACCATCTGCCGACGCTCGCCACAGGTGTTTCGCCGGCTAACATATTGGCGCAAGAAGAGGTGTTCGGCCCTGTTCTGGCGACCATGACCTTCCGCAATACCGAGGAAGCGATCGAGCTCGCCAACAACACGCGCTATGGCCTCGCCGCCTCGGTGTGGAGCGAGAATGTCAACCTTGCCCTGCACGTCGCGCCGCAATTGAAGGCCGGCGTGGTCTGGGTCAACGGCACAAACATGTTCGACGCCGCCTGCGGCTTCGGCGGCTACCGCGAGAGCGGTTTCGGTCGCGAAGGCGGGCGCGAGGGCATGTTCGAATATCTCGCGGCGAAACTGCCGCTCGGCCAGATCATCAAGCCGGCGACGACCTCCGCACAGCCAGTCGAGCAGGCCGACGGCTCGGCAATCGACCGCACGGCAAAGCTATTCATCGGCGGCAAGCAGGTACGGCCGGACGGCAATTATTCGCTGGCTGTCGCCACCGCCAAGGGCAAGCTGGCCGGTGAGGTTGGTCTCGGCAGCCGCAAGGATATCCGCGACGCTGTCTCCGCAGCCCGCGCCTGTAGGGGCTGGCCCGAGGCGACCGCCTATAACCGCAGTCAGGTGCTTTACTATCTGGCCGAAAATCTCTCCGGCCGCGCCGCCGAGTTTGCCGCCCGCCTCACCGAGCTGACCGGCGCCAGCGCCAAGGCCGCGCGGGAAGAAGTAGAACAGTCCATAGAGCGCCTCTTCCTCTATGCCGGCCTTGCCGACAAGTTCGAGGGCCGCGTGCACCAGCCACCGGCGCGTGCCGTGACGCTGGCGCTTCATGAACCGGTCGGCGTCGTCGGCATCGTCGCCCCCGACAGCTCGCCGCTGCTCGGCCTGATATCGCTGGCCGCACCGGCTCTGGCCATGGGCAACACCGTGGTCGCCGTGCCGTCCGAGCGCTACCCGCTGCTGGCGACCGATCTCTACCAGGTCATCGAATATTCCGACATTCCCTCAGGCGCCATCAACATCGTCACCGGTCGCAGCGCCGAACTTGCCGGCGTGCTGGCCAAGCATGACGATGTCGACGGGCTCTGGGTGTTCGCCGATGCCGAGACCTGCGCCCAGGCCGAAGCCGAGTCCGTCGGCAACCTCAAGCGCGTCTGGAGCGGCAATGGCCGCGGCCTCGACTGGGCATCCGACGAAGCCGCCGGCGACGCCTTCCTGCGCCGCGCCGTCGAGGTCAAGAATGTCTGGGTGCCTTACGGCGATTAATGTATGTCGCCCAAAAGTGCGCAGCGGTTTTGGGGGCAACATATATAAAGGCAAAGAGCCAAAGCGCGTCGCGCGCTTTGATCTCCCCCCGGCGCTGTAGAGACCGTGTTCGGGGTTGACGCATGGACAGATGTTCTTTAAGGAGAAAAAACATCTTTATCAGTGAACGACCAACGGGGCAGGCTGCACGATCATGCGCGACTGGCACATGACGCCTTGGCCAGCCGCGGGTAGACCCGGACTATCCCTAGCGGACGAGGAGAACAGTATGGCTGATCTGGCAGGCAAGGTCGTTGTCGTCACGGCAGCGGCGCAAGGCATCGGCAAGGCGAGCGCGCTGGCTTTCGCAAAAGCTGGCGCCACCGTCTACGCCACCGACATCAACGAGGCACTGCTGGCGGAGCTCGCCAAGACGCCGGGGATCAAGACCCGCAAGCTGGACGTGCTCAACGACGAAGCCGTCAACGCCGCCTTCGCCGAGATCGGCGTCGTCGACGTGCTGTTCAACTGCGCCGGTTTTGTCCATTCGGGCTCGATCCTTGAGATGAAGGACGGCGACCTCGATTTCGCGCTGAACCTCAATGTTCGCGCCATGATCCGCACCAGCCGGGCCGTGCTGCCCGGCATGCTGGAACGCGGCGACGGATCGATCATCAACATGGCCTCGCTGGCCAGTTCGACCAAGGGCGTGCCCAACCGGTTCGTCTATGGCCTGACCAAGGCCGCCGTCATCGGCCTGACCAAGGCGATCGCCGCCGACTATGTCGGCAAGGGCATACGCTGCAACGCCATTTGCCCCGGCACGGTCGAGAGCCCGTCGCTGCAGGACCGCATGCACGCGCAAGGCGACTACGATGCCGCCCGCGCCGCCTTCATCGCCCGCCAGCCAATGGGCCGGCTCGGCACGCCGGAGGAAATCGCCGATCTCGCCGTCTATCTGGCCGGCGCCACCTACACGTCCGGGCAGGCCTACAATATCGACGGCGGCTGGTCGATCTGACTGCGGAAATCATACGCGAGCAGGACGATCTGGCCCTTTCCCGGCGTTTAACAGGGGATCGAAGAGTCTGAAAATCCCGCGCGCCGGCTATCTTGTATGGCGATCGCGCTTGTCCGTAGTCAGGTCGATGGGTACGGTCCGCCGGTTCCTTAAAGGAGCATCGCCTTGGCGGAAAGTTTGCAAAGGGCCACGAGGCCGCAATCAGGAGAAGGATTTAGATGAAACTGCTGCGCTATGGCGAGGTGGGAAGCGAACGTCCCGGCCTGCTCGATGCGGATGGAACGATCCGTGATCTCTCCGCTCACGTCACCGATATCGGCGGCAAGACGCTCGACCCGGCATCGCTGGCTGCACTGGCCAAGCTGGATCCCAAGTCGCTACCGGCGGTTTCCGGCAGCCCGCGCCTCGGCGCCTGCGTTGCCGGAACCGGCAAGTTCATCTGCATCGGCCTCAACTATTCCGACCACGCCGCCGAGACCGGCGCCACCGTGCCGCCGGAGCCGATCATTTTCATGAAGGCAAGCTCGGCCATTGTCGGGCCGGATGACGACGTGCTGATCCCGCGCGGCTCGGAGAAAACCGACTGGGAAGTCGAACTGGCCGTGGTCATCGGCAAAACCGCCAAATATGTCAGCGAGGCCGATGCGCTCGACTATGTTGCCGGCTATAGCGTTGCCCACGACGTCTCCGAACGCGCCTTCCAGGCCGAGCGGCAAGGCCAGTGGACCAAAGGCAAGTCCTGCGACACGTTCGGCCCGACCGGCCCATGGCTGGTGACCAAGGACGAGGTAGCCGACCCGCAGAACCTCAAAATGTGGCTGACCGTCAACGGCAAGACGATGCAGAACGGCTCGACCAAGACCATGGTCTATGGCGTCAAATACCTGGTTTCCTACCTCAGCCAGTTCATGTCGCTGCACCCCGGCGACATTATTTCGACAGGCACGCCGCCCGGCGTCGGGCTCGGCATGAAGCCGCCGGTGTTCTTGAAGGCCGGCGATGTCGTGGAGCTGGGCATCGAAGGGCTGGGCCAGCAGAAGCAGACGTTCAAGGCGGACGTATAGAGGTTGCGCTGCCCCTCATCCGGCCGCTTCGCGGCCACCTTCTCCCCGCTGGGGAGAAGAAGTGAGCGTCGGCGCTGACAATCTCCTCTCCCCTCGGGGAGAGGTCAGCCGAGCGAAGCGGAGGCTGGGTGAGGGGGCTGCGCCCGCCTACTTCAGCACCTTCCCATCAGCCCCAAACCTATATGTCTTCGCCGGATCCGGCGTCGCATAGAGCGTCGCACCCGGCTCTGCATCATAGACGCCGAAAATGCGCACGGTAATCAGCCCCGCCTTCTCGCAATCGAGATACAGATTGGTGTCGGCGCCGAGGTGCTCGGCGTGCACCACCGTTCCCTTCCAGGCGCCGGATTTCGGATCGACGGTCAAATGTTCCGGCCGCACGCCGATGGTCTTGGCGGTTTCGCCGAGGCGGGCGCCGTCGACGAAATTCATCTTCGGTGAGCCGATGAAGCCGGCGACGAACTCATTTGCCGGCGAATTGTAGAGCTCCATCGGGCCGCCGATCTGCTCAATCCTGCCGGCATTGAGCACGACGATCTTGTCGGCCAGCGTCATCGCCTCGACCTGGTCGTGGGTGACGTAGATCATCGTTGCCTTCAGCCGGCGATGCAGCTGCGCGATCTCCAGCCGCGTGTTGACGCGCAGTGCCGCATCGAGGTTCGAAAGCGGCTCGTCGAAGAGAAAAAGCTTTGGCTCGCGCACCACGGCGCGGCCGATGGCGACGCGCTGGCGCTGGCCGCCGGAGAGTTCGGCCGGCCGTCTTTCGAGATAGGGCTCCAGCGACAGCATCGATGACGCGATGCCGGTGCGGCGCTCGATTTCGGCCGCCGGCGTTCCTGCCTGCTTGAGGCCAAGGCCCATATTGTTCTTCACCGTCAGATGCGGGTAGAGCGCATAGGTCTGGAACACCATGGCGATGCCACGCTTGGCCGGCGGCGTGGCCGAGACGTCCGCGCCGTCGATGACGACGCGGCCCGAGGTCGAATCCTCCAGTCCGGCAATGACTCTGAGCAAGGTCGACTTGCCGCAGCCAGACGGGCCGACGAAGACGACGAACTCGCCGTCGTTCACTTCGAGGTTGATGCCCTTCAGCACCTCGACCGGCCCGAAGGCCTTCTTCACGTTCTCAATGTTCAGCGAGCCCACGGCAGTCCTCCAAATTGGAATGTGGGCGCGAATGCAACCCGTGACGACAATTCTGCGGTCACAATCGCACCGCCTTTCCACTGCGCACGCTCTCGTCTGCGGCAAGGCAGACGGCGAGCGATTTGACCGCGTCGTCCATATGTTTGGTGAGATCCAGATCCTCGCGGATCGCCTTCAGCACGAAGGCCTGTTCGAGGTCGCAGAGGTCCTGATGGCCGGGTTCGCCCTCCATTGACAGCATCTCGTCGGCTTTGAGAAACTTGCCGTCCGCGCCGGTCGCCGCATTGTGCAGGCGGATGGTGGAGGTCTTGGTGTGGGTGTCGATGTCGTCGGACTTCACACCTTCCTTCATGACGATCGACACGCAGCCATTGGGCGAGATGACGTCCTTCACAAAGAACGCCGTTTCCGAAATCATCGGCCCCCAGCCGGCCTCATACCAGCCGACCGACCCGTCATCGAACAGCACCTGCAGATGGCCGTAATTGTACATCGAGGGTGCCACCTCCTCGGTCAGCCGCACGCCCATGCCACGCACCTCGATCGGTTTGGCATCGGTGATCTGCAGCATGACGTCGAGATAGTGCACGCCGCAGTCGACGATCGGCGACGTCGTCTGCATCAACTGCTTGTGCGTCTCCCAGGTGTGGCCCGAGGATTGCTGATTGAGGTTCATGCGGAAAACGTAGGGGCCGCTTAGCTTGCGCGCTTCGGCGATCAGCCTGATCCAGGACGGGTGATGGCGCAGGATATAGCCGATCACCAGTTTTCTGCCATTGGCCTTCGCCGCCGCGACGACGCGCTTGGCGTCGGCCACCGTCGTTGCCAGCGGCTTTTCGACGAAGACATGGCAACCGGCCTCGAACGCCCTCACCGCATAGTCGGCATGGCTGTCGGAATAGGTGGCGATGCAGGCGACATCGGGCTTTTCGTCACGCAGGGCTTCATCGAAGGAGCGCCTTATGCCGTAACCCGACAGCCTGTCCGGCAGCGGCACGTCGGAGCGGTTGATCAGCGCTGCGATCTGAAAACCTGGATTGGCATGGTAGGCCAGCGCGTGGCTGCGGCCCATATTGCCGAGGCCGGCAACGACGACGCGAAGAGGTGTTTCAGAGTTCACTTGACGGCTCCCGACGTGATGCCGCGGATCAGCTGCCGCGAGAAGATGACGTAGAGGATCAGCACCGGCATGATCGCCAGCGACAGTGCGGCCAGGATGGCATTCCAGTTGGTGACGAACTGGCCGAGGAAGAGCTGTGCGCCAAGCGTCACCGTCTTGGTTTCCTCCGATGGCGCCAAGATCAGCGGGAACCACAGGTCGTTCCAGATCGGGATCATGGTGAAGACGGCGACGGTTGCCATCGATGGCCTGACCAGCGGCAGCACCAGGCGGAAGAAGATGGTGCATTCGGACAGGCCGTCGATGCGGCCGGCATTCTTCAGATCGTCCGAGACCTGCTTCATGAATTCCGACAGGATGAAGACGGCAAGCGGCAGGCCCTGCGCGGTGTAGACCAGGACCAGCGCCGTCAGCGTGTTGACCAGCCCGCTCACCACCATCAATTGCAGGATGGCGACGGTGCCCAGCCGGATCGGGATCATAATGCCGAGCGCCAGATAAAGCCCCATCAGCGAGTTGCCGCGGAAGCGGTATTCCGACAGCGCGAACGCCGCCATGGCGCCGAACAACAGCACGAAGAACAGCGAGGCGACGGTGACGACGAGGCTGTTCTGGAAATAGTGGATGAAGTCGCCCTGGCCGATCACCGTCGTGTAGCCGATCAGGTCGAAGGTTTTGGGCGTCGGCGGCGTCAGCGGCGCGCCGAAGATGCCCGCGCGCGACTTGAACGAGTTCATGATGACGAGGATCACCGGAAACAGCGCGATCGCCGTGTAGGTCAACAGGATCGCGTGGGCGCCGATGGTGCGGGGCACGGAACGGGTGGCGGTGCTCATTGGGAGGTCTCCTGACGCACACTTCCAAGGAATGGCGCCAAGGCACCCCCCTCTGTCCTGCCGGACATCTCCCCCGCAAGGGGGGAGATCGGATGTCGCGACTGCTTTCGCCAATCACCAACGCAGCAAGATGGCCGGCAAGGCCAACGCTGCCAATCTCCCCCCTTGCGGGGGAGATGGCCGGCAGGCCAGAGGGGGGTGTTCAAGCTCGACATCTCGCCCCTCAGAACTGGTAGCGACGCAGGCGCGTCTGGACGAGGAAGAGGTAGACGCAGACGCCGCCGAGGATGATCAGGAACATCATCGTGGCGATCGCCGCGCCCATATTGGGGTCGCCGACCTGCAGCTGGAAACCGAAGAAGGCGCGATAGAGGAAGGTGCCGAGAATGTCGGTCGAATAGTTTGGCCCGGCGAGCGCCCCTTGCGCGGTGTAGATCAGGTCGAAGGCGTTGAAATTGCCGACGAAGGTGAGGATCGAGATGATGCCGATCGATGGCAGGATCAGCGGCAGCTTGATCTTCCAGAACTGCGACAGGCCGGTAATGCCGTCGCATTCGGCCGCCTCGATCACCTCTTCGGGAATCGACAGCAGGGCTGCGTAGATCAGCATCATCGGGATGCCGACGAACTGCCACACCGAGATCAGGCTAAGCGCCGTCAGAGCATATTGCTCCTTGCCCAGCCACGGCGTGAACAAGCTTTTCAGGCCGACAAGATCCATCAGATGCGGCGCCACGCCCCACAGCGGCGACAGGATCAGCTTCCAGGCGAAGCCGACGATGACGAAGGACAGGATCGTCGGAACGAAGATCGCCGTGCGGTAGAAGGCCGCGAATCTCAGTCTCGGGCTGGACAGCAGCGCGGCCAGCATGACGCCGATCGGGTTCTGCACCAGCATGTGGATGATGAAGAACCAGGTGTTGTTCCTGAGCGCGTTCCAGAAACCCACCGACCAGTTGGGGTCGCCGAACAGGGTGCGGAAGTTTTGCAGCCCGACGAAGACCTGGTGCTGCTCGATGTTGCGGAACAGCGACAGCTGCAGCGTGCCGGCGAGCGGCAGGATCATGATCGCCGTGTAGACGAGCACCGCCGGCGCCAGGAAGATGCCGATGTGCCAGCGGAACGGTCTTTTCGGTCGTGTTTCTGCGGCCATGAGTTCGGTCCCCGCCGTCTCTCGGTTCCAAAGGGTATCGATCTAGATAATGCCTCGATGCACGGCCCGACCGTTCTTGCCCGATGCGGCAAGAACAAAGGCCTGCGACTGGTCAGCTAGCCTTTCCCCACAACAGCGAGGGTAAGGCCGAGAGGCGGTGCCGACAATCGCAATCTGAAAAACCAGGATAGTCCGAGACCGGCCAGGCATACGCCCGGCCGATCTCGTTGCCTGAGCGCTTACTTGGCCGGCTTGTACCAGCTGTCGAGACCGGTCTGCAGCTTCTTGGCTGCAGCGTCCGGGGTGTCGGTGCCGTTGATGACGTTGGCCGATTCAACCCAGGTCTCGTTCTCGAGGTTCGGCGTGCCGCGCGACAGGATCTGGTAGGTCGAGCGGATCGTCGACTTGCACTTGCCGCGCCAGGAGACGAATTCCTGCGCCAGCGGGTCTTCCATCTTCACCGGCGCGGAGTTCAGGCTGAAGAAGCCCGGCAGCGCGTTGGCATAGATGGTGGCGAAATCCGGCGAAGCGACCCAGGACAGGAAGGTCTTGGCCGCATCGGCGTTCTTCGAAGCCGCATTCAGGCCCATGCCGATATCGGTATGGTCGGAGATGTAGCAGGTGTCGCCGGCCTTTTCGACCGGCGGCGGGAAGGCGCCCATCTTGAACTGGGCCTGGGTGTTGAACAGGCCGATTTCCCACGAGCCGGCCGGGTAGATGGCGGCGCGGCCGAGCGTGAACAGGTTCTGGCTGTCCGGATAGGTCTGCGCCTCGAAACCGTCACCCAGATAAGGCTTCCACTTGGCCAGTTCCTCATACGGCGCGACCCAGTCCTTGTCGGTCAGCTTCTGATCGCCCTTGATCAGCGCTGCGCGGCCGTCCTCGCCCTTCCAGTAGTTCGGGCCGATGTTCTGGTAGCCCATGGTCGCGGCTTCCCAGAGATCCTTGGTGCCCATCGCCATCGGGATGTAGGTGCCGTCGGCCTTGATCTTCTCGAGCGCGGCGAAGAACTCGTCGCGGGTCTCCGGCACCTTGATGCCGAGCTTTTCGAAGGCGTCCTTGTTGTAGATGAAGCCGTGGATGACCGAGGCCATCGGCACGCAGAAGCTCGCCTTGCCGTCGTCGGTCTGCCAGGCGGACTTTGCCACGGGCGAGAAGTTCTCCATGCCGGGCAGCGCCGAGAGATCGGCAAGGTTGCCCTTCTTGAACAGCTCGAGCGACTTGTCGAATGGGCGGCAGGTGATCAGGTCGCCCGCCGAGCCGGCGGCGAGCTTGGCGCCGAGCGCTGCGTCATATTCGGTCGGAGCCGACGGCGCGAACACCACCTTGATGCCCGGATTCTTGGCTTCGAAAGCCGGGATCAGCTTGTCCTTCCAGATGGCAAGGTCGTCGCCGCGCCAGCTTTCGATGTTGAGCGTTACGTCGTCGGCATAGGCAACCCCGGCCGAGCCGAGAATGCTGGTGCCCAGAAGCAGTGCCGTCAGTAGTTTCGTTGTCATGCTCAGTCTCCCTGTTGACCTTTTTCAGGTTCGGTTTTGATGAGAACGGAGGCAGTGCGCCCCTTGCTCCCCTCTATAGCGGAAAGGGCCGGCCGCAGCTTCTGGCCGGCCTCTTCCAGTATCTTCTGCGCCGCGTCAGTGCTGTCGGCGCCTGCTGCGAGCAGAATGGCGGTCTTGACCGCGCCGCCGCTCTTCTCGAGCAGACGGGCCGCTTCGTCCGTGCCGCGCCCGCTGATCGCGGCGACGATGCGCGCCGCGCGGTCGCGCAGCTTGATGTTGTCGGCGATGAGATTGACCATGTAGCCGTCATGCACATGGCCGAGATGGATGGCGGTCAGCGTCGACAGCATGTTGAGCGCGATCTTCTGGGCAGTGCCGGCGCCCATGCGCGTCGAGCCGGCGATCAGTTCCGGCGGTGTTTCGAGCAGGATGGCGGTTTGTGCCTGGCGCAGCAGCGCAGAGTCCCTGTTGTTGGCGATGCCGATGGTGGCGGCGCCCCGACGGGCGGCTTCCTCGATCGCCTTGACGGCATAGGGCGTCGTGCCGCTGGCGGAAATGGCGATCAGGCAGTCGCCCTTGCCGAGGCCGGCCTTGGCGACCGCTGCCGCGGCCTCCTCGGTATCGTCTTCCGGCCCGCCGGCCAATGTGCGGAAAGCGTCGTCGCCGCCGGCGATCAGGATGGCGATGCGGTCACGATGGATGCCGAAGGTGCCCGGAAGCTCCAGTGCATCGGCCAGCGCCATCAGGCCGGAGCTGCCGGCCGCCGCGTAGGCAAGCTTGCCGCCGCTCTTCAGCCTGCTCGCGATGATTTCGGCCGCCCCGGCGATGGACGGAATGGCGTGGCGCACCACCTTGGCGGCTTCGATCTGCGCATCGGCCAGATAGGAAAGGATGGCGTCCGGGGCCTGGATATCCAGCCCCTCGGCATTCTGGTGAAGCGCTTCGGTGCACGTTTCGGCCATCCCGGTTCCTCCAATACCAGAACAATACCAAAAAAATACCACTTGTCCACACGCATTAACGAATTCGCCGGCCGGAAATCGCTGAGCCGACGAAATGCCTTGGTTTTTCAATAAAATACACCTTAATCTTTTTGAAACGGAAATTAACCCTTGGCTATTGGTATTTTATTGGTATTATCCGCCCGGAGGAGAATTCACGTGAATTTCGTGCTCGGAATCGATGGCGGCGGCACCAGCTGCAGGGCCGCCCTGGCAACAGCGGATGGTGCCGTCATAGGCCGCGCCAAGAGCGGCGCCGCCAACATCCGCACCGATCTGACCGGCGCCCGCTCGAACATCGTCGAGGCCGCACGGCAGGCGTTCATCGCCGCCGGGCAGGATCCCGAGCGGATCCCCCAAACGCCGGCCATTCTCGGCCTTGCCGGCGCCAATGTCGGCACCTACCGGCAGCAGCTCGAAGCGATCCTGCCGTTCAGCATCAGCCGTGTCGAGACCGACGCCGAGATCGCGCTGGAAGGCGCTGTCGGCTCCGGTGACGGCGCCATGGCGATCCTCGGCACCGGCACCGCCTATATGGCGCGCAAGAACGGCAAATCGCGCGCCATCGGCGGCTGGGGCTTCCAGGTCGGCGACCAGGGCAGCGGCGCCCGCATCGGCCGAGACCTGCTCGAACAGACGCTGCTTGCCTATGACGGCGTCCGCGAAGGTTCGCCGCTGACGCAGAGCATGCTGGCGGTTTTCCGCAACAATCCGGAGGACGTGGTCGAATTCACCACCAATGCCAAGCCCGGCGATTTCGGTGGCTTCGCGCCCAAGGTGTTCGAGCATGCCGAGAAGGGCGACAGCGTCGCCAACTGGATCCTCGACAGGGTGGTCGCCGACGTCGAGGCCTCGCTCGGCGCGCTCGATCTCGCGGACGACGCGCCGCTGTGCCTGCTCGGCGGGCTGGCGCCGCTCTACGCGCCGCGCCTGTCGGCCCGCTACCGGGCTCTGCTGAAGCCGCCGCTCGACGACGCGCTGGGCGGCGCCGTGCAGATGGCGGTCCGCCTTTTCGCCGGACACGCGGAGGTGGCTCGATGAGCGAGGCCGCCGACCAGATCTTCGCCACACTGAAACATCAGGCGCAAAGCGGCGCGCCGCTCTATCTGCAGCTTCGCAAGAGCATCGAGGACGCCGTCAATCGCGGCCTGATCGGACCCGGCGACGCGCTGCCTTCCGAGCGCGACATCGCCACCAAGGCCGACATTTCGCGGGTTACCGTGCGCAAGGCGGTGCAAGACCTGGTCAAGGGCGGCATCCTGGTCCAGCGCCACGGTTCCGGCACGTTCGTGGCGCCGCGCATGGAGCGTGTCGAACAGTCGCTGTCGCGGCTGACCTCGTTTACCGAAGACATGGCGCGGCGCGGCATGGCGGTGCGTTCGGCATGGCTCGACCGCGGCCTCTATGCCCCCTCGCCCGACGAGATGATGGTGCTCGGCCTCTCGTCGAGCGAACTTGTGGCGCGCGTGGCGCGCCTGCGCATTGCCAACGACACGCCGCTGGCGATCGAACGCGCCTCGCTGTCGGCCAGCGTGTTGCCCGATCCGGCCGATATAGGCTCCTCGCTCTATGCAGCGCTGGAATTGACCGGCAACAGGCCGGTGCGGGCGGTGCAGCGCATCTCCGCCGCCAATCTCGGCGACAGCGACGCGCGCCTGCTCGAAGTGCCGCCAGGCATCGCCGGCCTGCACATCGAACGTATTTCCTATCTGGCGAGCGGCAAGGTGATCGAATTCACCCGCTCCATCTACCGAGGCGACGCCTATGATTTCGTCGCCGAACTGCGGCTGACAGGGCCGAGCGAAGAGGGCCGACCATGACGACAGAAATGACCCATATGCGGCGCGAGATCGAGGAGATCCCGCAAGCCGTCGCCCGCCTGCTCGATGGCTCCGGCACCGTGCTGGCCGAGGCCGGGCGTGGCATCCGCGAACGCGACCCGCAGTTTGTCGTCACCGTGGCGCGCGGCTCGTCCGATCATGCCGCCACCTTCATGAAATATGCCGTCGAGCTGACCGCTGGACTGGCCGTGGCATCGGTCGGACCGTCCATCGCCTCGATCTATGGCCGCAAGCTCAGGCTGGCCGGCTCGGCCTGCCTGGCGATCTCGCAGTCGGGCAAGAGCCCCGACATCGTCGCCATGGCCGAAACCGCGCGGGATGGCGGGGCGCTGACCGTCGCCATCACCAACACCGCCGATTCGCCGCTGGCGCGTGCTTCGGACTATGCGATCGATATCCTGGCCGGCCCCGAGCGCAGCGTGGCGGCCACCAAGACCTTCATCAATTCGGCCGTCGCCGGCCTCGCTCTGATGGCGCACGCCACCGGTGACGATGCGCTGTTGGCCGCACTTGCCCGCCTGCCGGAGCATTTCGGCAAGGCGATCGCCTGCGACTGGATGAGCGTGCTGTCTGAGACGATCGAGAAGCAGAAATCGCTGTTCATCCTCGGCCGCGGACCGTCGGCGGCGATGGCCAATGAGGCGGCGCTGAAATTCAAGGAAACCTGCGGCATGCATGCCGAGGCCTATAGTGCGGCCGAAGTCATGCATGGCCCGCTGGCGCTGATCGGCCCCGACTTTCCGGTGCTGGCGCTGGCCGCGCGCGATGCGTCCGAACCGTCCATTGCCGAGGCCGCCGACAGCCTGGCGGCCAAGGGCGCGCCGGTGTTCGTCACCTCCGCACTAGCCCAGCGCGCCGTGCGCCTGCCGCATGTCGCTACCGGCCATCCGCTGACCGATCCGCTGACGCTGATCGTCTCCTTCTACATGTTCGTCGAGGCCTTTGCCCGCCATCGCGGTCTCGACCCGGACACGCCGCGCAATCTTCGCAAGGTGACGGAGACAGTATGAGCGATCGCTTTGCCCTGACTGGCGCCCGGATTTTCGATGGGGACGACTGGCATGAAGGCCACGCACTTGTCGTGCGCGACGGTCTCGTCGAGGCCATTTTGCCCGCCGGCGCCATCGCCTCGGATATCCGCGTCGTCGACACCGGCGGCGGCGTGCTGGCGCCGGGCTTCGTCGACCTGCAGGTCAATGGCGGTGGCGGCGTCATGCTCAATGACCACCCCGATGTCGCTTCGATCGAGACCATCTGCCGCGCGCACGCGCCTTTCGGCACGACGGCGCTGCTGCCGACGCTGATCACCGACACGCCCGGCATCACTGCCGCCGCTGTCGCCGCCGGCGAGGCAGCGGCGCGCCAGAAGGTGCCTGGGTTTCTCGGGCTGCATCTCGAAGGCCCGCATCTGTCGGTCGCCCGCAAGGGCGCGCATGATCCGGCGCTGATCCGGCCGATGACGGATGCAGATCAGGCGATGCTGATCGCCGCGCGGCAGAAACTACCGGTGCTGCTCACCACCATTGCCCCGGAATCCGTCGAGCCGGCGTGCGTCGCGGCACTCGCCAAGGCCGGCATCATCGTCAGCCTTGGCCATTCCGATACCGGCTATGCCACCGCCAGCGCTTTTGCCGCGGGCGGCGCCTCGATGGTCACCCATCTGTTCAACGCGATGAGCCAGATCGGCAATCGCGAGCCCGGACTGGTCGGCGCGGCCATCGACATCGGCAGCTTGTCGGCCGGTCTCATCGCCGACGGCATCCATGTCGATCCGGCCACGATCAAGATCGCGCTGCGCGCCAAGCAAGGTCCCGGCAAAATCGTGCTGGTCACCGACGCCATGGCGACAATCGGCACCGACATGACGTCGTTCACGCTCAACGGCCGCACCATCTATCGAAGGGATGGCAGCCTGAGGCTCGCCGACGGAACGCTGGCGGGCGCCGATCTCGATATGATCTCGGCCGTTCGTTTCATCCACCGCGTCGTCGGGGTCGAGCTTTCCGAGGCCTTGCGCATGGCCTCGCTCTATCCGGCGCAAGCAATCGGCCAGTCGCACCGGCTGGGCCGATTCGCCAACGGCACGGCCGCGGACATGGTCGCGCTGTCGGACGATCTCGACACGAAGGGCGTCTGGATCGGCGGCGAAAAGGTTTTTGCGGCCGGTTCCGCCACTGCGTTGATTTCAGGTTCAAGTCGGCTGACGTCATGAAACCTTTTGATTTTGAGGTCGTTGTCGGAGCGTATGTCCGAGGCGAAACCCAAATTGAAACAGGCCGACGGCATCAAACCGCGCGGTGCCTTGAAGCCGCGACAGCAAGCGCCGCGTGACCAGAGGCCACGCCACGAGGAGTTGCGCGAAAAAAAGCCGTCGGCCGCCGAAGCTGCCCCCGAGGTCGACGGCCAGCCGGGACCGCCACCGGAGGCTGTCGAGCCCGATCCGCAACTGACGCTCGAAGAGGCCGAGCAGGCGCGCAAGAAATATCTGCTGCGGCGTTTCTGGATCAGCGCGCGCGGTTACTGGAGCCGGCGCGGCGACCGGCTCGCCTGGCCGTTCACGATCGGGGTTTTGCTTCTAATCTGCATCAATATCGGCTTCCAGTATGGCATCAATGTCTGGAACCGCTCGATGTTCGATGCGCTCGAGCAGCGCAACGCCCGCAGCGTCTACTTCCTCAGCGCGGTATTCGTGCCGCTGGTGATCTGCAGCGGCAGCCTTGTCGTCGCGCAGGTTTACCTGCGCATGACGATCCAGCGCCGCTGGCGTTCCTGGCTGACCACCGCGGTCATTGCGCGCTGGCTGGCAAGCGGTCGCTACTACCAATTGAACCTCGTCGGCGGCGACCACCAGAACCCCGAGGCCCGCATGACCGAGGATTTGCGCATCGCCACCGAGTCGCCGGTCGATTTCATCGCCGGCGTCCTCAACGCGTTCCTGTCGGCCTCGACCTTCATCGTCGTGCTGTGGACCATCGGCGGCGCGCTCACCCTGCCGATCGGCAGCGAGAGCATTACCATTCCCGGCTTCCTAGTCATCACCGCGATGATCTATGCCGCCATCACCTCGACCTCGATGGTGGTCATCGGCCGCCATTTCGTCCGGCTCTCCGAGCAGAAGAACCAGGCGGAAGCCGAATTGCGCTACACGCTGACGCGCGTGCGCGAAAACGGCGAGAGCATCGCCTTGCTGGGCGGCGAGGAGGAGGAGCGCAGCGGCATCGACAGGAATTTCGGCCATGTGCTCAGGCAATGGGCGCTGCTGACGGGCCAGCACATGCGCACGGCGGCGGTGTCGCAGGGATCGAGCCTGTTTGCGCCGGTCGTGCCGATCCTGCTGTGCGCGCCAAAATTCCTCGAAGGCTCGATGACCCTTGGCGAGGTGATGCAGGCAGCGTCTGCCTTTGGCATCGTGCAAGGCGCGTTCGGATGGCTGGTCGACAACTACCCGCGTCTTGCCGACTGGAACGCCTCGGCGCGGCGCATCGCCTCGCTGATGATGTCGCTCGACGGGCTCGAGCGTGCGGAGCAGAGCGACGCGCTCGGACGCATCCAGCACGGCAAAACCGAAGACGGTGCGATGCTCAGCCTCGACGAACTCTCCGTCACGCTCGACGACGGCACCTCCGTGGTCAAGGAAACCGAGGTTGCGATCGAACCGGGTGAGCGCGTGCTGGTGGCTGGCGAATCCGGCTCGGGCAAGTCGACGCTGGTGCGGGCCGTTGCTGGCCTGTGGCCATGGGGCGGCGGCAGCGTCAATTTCCACGCCGACAGGCGACTGTTCATGCTGCCGCAACGCCCCTACATCCCCTCGGGCACGCTTCGCCGCGCGGTCGCCTATCCCGCGGCGGCGGACAAGTGGACGATCAAACAGATCAAGGCCGCCCTCGACAAGGTCGGCCTTGCCTATCTTGCCGAAAGGATCAAGGAAGAAGCGCCATGGGACCAGACGCTGTCGGGCGGCGAAAAGCAGCGCCTCGCCTTCGCGCGCCTGCTGCTGCACCGCCCCGATATCGTCGTGCTGGATGAAGCAACCTCGGCGCTCGACGAGAAGAGCCAGGACACCATGATGGCGACGGTGATCCGCGAATTGCCTGATGTCACCATCATCAGCGTGGCGCACCGGGCCGAGCTGGAAGCCTTCCACAGCCGCAAGATCACCCTCGAACGGCGCGAGGGCGGCGCCAAGCTTGTCAGCGACATCAATCTCGCCCCACGCAAGCGCAACCTGCTGAAGCGCGCCTTGTGGGGTTCCGGCAGCCGGGCCGAAAGGCCGCGCAAGGAGTAAGGCGCCCCTGCCCCAGCGCAACTATGATGCGTATATGTCCTTGTAGGTGTCGCGCAGCAGGTTCTTCTGTACCTTGCCCATGGTGTTGCGCGGCAGTTCATCGACGAAGATCACCCGCTTCGGGTGCTTGTATTTCGCCACCCGCCCGGCGATGGCGCCGAGAATTTCGGCACCGTTGATCGGCGATGACGGCGCCCGCACGACGACGGCGGTGACGCCTTCGCCGAAATCCGGATGGGCAACGCCGATGACGGCGCTTTCGCTAACCCCGTCGAGGGCGTCGATCTCGCTTTCGAGTTCCTTCGGATAGATGTTGTAGCCGCCCGATATGATCAGGTCCTTGCCGCGGCCGACAATGTGGACGTAGCCGTCGGCGTCGACCATACCGAGATCGCCAGTGATGAAAAAACCGTCGGCGCGGAATTCCGCCTTGGTCTTCTCCGGCATGCGCCAATAGCCGCCGAAGACGTTGGGGCCTTTGACCTCGATCATGCCGACCTCACCCTGCGCAAGTGCTGCGCCGCTGTCGGGATCGGCGATGCGAAGCGTGACGCCGGGCAAGGGGAACCCGACCGTACCGGCGCGCCGCTCGCCCTCATAGGGGTTCGAGGTGTTCATGTTGGTCTCGGTCATGCCGTAGCGTTCGAGGATCGCGTGGCCGGTGCGCTCGCGCCAGGCCTTGTGCGTCTCTGCCAGCAGCGGCGCCGAACCGGAAATGAACACACGGATGTTTTTTGCCGCCTCATGGTCCAGCCCATCCTGCTGCAACAGGCGAACGTAGAAGGTCGGCACGCCCATCAGGGCCGTGGCACGCGGCATCAGCGAGACGATGCGGGCCGGATCGAACTTCTGCTCGAACAGCATCGAGGCGCCGGCCATCAGGACGACATTGGTGGCGACGAACAGGCCGTGCGTGTGGAAGATCGGCAATGCGTGGATCAGCACGTCGTCTCCAGTGAAATGCCAGTGCTCGACCAGCACGCGCGCGTTCGAAGCAAGATTCTCGTGGCTGAGCATGGCGCCTTTCGAACGGCCGGTGGTTCCCGACGTGTAGAGGATTGCCGCAAGGTCATCCCGCCCGCGCGCCACGTCACGAAAATCCGTCGGCAGCCGCGAGGCCTGATCGGTCAGCGATCCCCGGCCGTCGCGGCCGAGCGTGACGGTGACGGCGCCCGTCTTTTCCGCCAGCGCGCCGATGTCGGCCGCTCTTGCCGGGTCGCAGACGACCAGGCGTGGTTCCGCGTCGCCGAAGAAATACTCCAGCTCGGCCAATGTGTAGGCGGTATTGAGCGGCAGGAAGACGGCGCCGGCTCGCAGGCAGGCGAGATAGAGCATGATCGCTTCCGGGCTCTTCTCGACCTGCACGGCAATGCGGTCACCGGGTTCGACATCCAGTTGCAGTAGCGCATGCGCAAGCTGCGCCGAGCGGGCCAGCATATCGCCATAGGTGAGCAAGCGGCCATCATCGGTTTCCATCAGCAAGCGCGCTGGCGCCGGCATCCGGGACCGGAACGCATCGAACAGATGATTGCTCATGAAGACTTCCCTGGGTGCGGCGGCGCTGGGCATGCGCCTGTCGCGGCATGCCTCGGCGGCGAGAGTTCGCGGTTCTTGGCCGCGCCGTCAAGTCCGCCGGCAGCGGTTCACGCCAGCCGCTCTCCACGCAGGCTGAGCGCAAGAAACGAGCGCAAGAGACCCGCCAGGAAACGACTGCTATCGCCGAGCGCGTTTGCCGGCGAGTTCCTTCGTTTCGTCGTCCTGCTCGAAGCGTTTCATGCACATGGCGGCAGTCAACCGGTAGTGGTTGAGCAGTGCCTCGACGGCGCCGTCGGCATTGCCGTCCAGGGCACATTCGGCGATCAGGCGATGCTCGCCGAAATCGTCGCGCTGGACGCCTTCGCCATCATTGGCCATTTGCCGGTAGCGATAGGCGTGATCGGAGAGCTGGTCGCAAAACCCCACCAGCCATTGCGACCGGCAGGCCGAAATCAGCACCCTGTGAAAGATGCGATGCAGCCTCTCCCAATCGGGATTGAGCGAGACGAGGTTCTGCGGCGAAAAACGTGACGCACGGCCCAGGCGATGCAGCGCCAGCACGAGTTGTTCTTCCCATTCGGCGGTGCGGTGGACGATGGATTCGCGAAGCGCCCGCTCCTCGAGCCAGCAGCGGGTGCGCGTCAGCTCTTCGAGTTCCGGCGCACTGACCGGCATGATGAAGAAGCCGCGCTGGTCGTGCCGGCCGAGAAGTCCTTCCGAGGCGAGGCGATTGAGAGCCTCGCGGACAGGTGAGGCGCCGGCCCCATATTTGGAGACAACCCATTCGACCCGCAGTTTGCTCTCGGTTTCAAGGACACCGCCGAGAAGATCGTCCCGCAATTGCTGATAGACCGTACTGGCAAGCGTGCTCTTCGGTCCCGCAGCGTCGTCGTTCAGATTGGCAGCTCCGTATGTCATAGCGACTCCTTGTCCCCAAGACTTGGCCTGGGCGATTCGAGTCTGAAAGCATCCGCCGTCTCGTACTTGTACCATACAGCGCGAGCATTCGCCTGCTCAAGCAGAAGATCACGTTATTGTACTTTAGCACAAAGGAATATGCGGCATTCCGGAGTGCAATGCTGTAATTCCGCGCATTTTCACAACCTGTGGAAACTTAACATGTTTTGTATGCACGCAGGAGAATCTGTCTTTCTGTTCTTTTGTATGCGCGCGAGATCAACTGTCTGCTTTGGGCATAGGCCGGCGGACCTTGAGACCGAATCAGGCAACCGCTCAGCCCGATGCCGTTACGCATCAGATATTCACAAGCCCCGCCCGGGACCAGAACCTTAGCCGGCATGTCGGGCCGACCGCGGGAACACCGCCGGTCAGCCGGCTGCGTTGTCGGCTGCCGTCCTGATCGCCTGGATGTTCTGGCGATAAGCCTCGACGCTGCCGCCCTTGAAGATGTAGGCGCCCGCCACCAGCACGTCGGCGCCGGCAGCGGTGACCAGCGGCGCGGTTTCGGCTGAAACACCGCCGTCGATCTCGATGCGGATCGGCCGGCCGCCGATCAGGGCCTTGACCCGCTTCACCTTGTCGACAACCGCCGGGATGAAGGCCTGGCCGCCGAAGCCCGGATTGACGGTCATGATCAGGATCAGGTCGAGCCGGTCGAGCACATATTCGACCACGCTTTCCGGCGTCGCCGGATTGAGCGACACACCGGCCTTCTTGCCAAGGTTCCTGATGGTCTGCAGCGAGCGGTCAAGATGCGGGCCGGCCTCGGCATGGACGGTCAAACCGTCGCAGCCGGCCTCGGCGAAAGCGGCCAGATAGGGGTCGGCCGGGGCAATCATCAGATGGCAGTCGAAGAAGGCCTTGGTGCGGTTGCGGATCGCCTTGATCACCGGCGGGCCAAAGGTGATGTTGGGCACGAAATGCCCGTCCATAACATCAAGATGGATCCAGTCGGCGCCGGCCGCCGCCACCGCTTCGACCTCATCGCCGAGTTTGGAAAAATCCGACGCCAGCACCGATGGTGCAATCAGGGTCTTTCTGCTCATGGGTGCGGCCTTTCCGAGTGTCCTTCTCGTTCGGCCACCCTATCGACTGCCTAATGTGCCACAGCCGACTTGTCGAGGGTGCAGGCGCGGGCACCGCGCAGGCTGACGTGCCAGCATCCCCGATCACGTGCGGCCAATTCCCGCTTGCCCCCACAGCTACGAAGAAAAACCCGCCGAATTGCTCCGGCGGGTTTCTGGTCTCGTGTCGAGCAGTGGTTATTGCTGCTGGAGCTTCAGGATTCTGTCTTGAGCCGGATCCTGCCGCTGTTCGACCTGCGGCCTGCTCCGTGGCAGTACCTGCTGCAGCAGCAGGCCGGGGTTGAGCTCCAGCGACGGTTGTCCGCGGACGGGCCGGCAGTTCGGATAGCGCCCGATCGTGCCTTCCGGGCAGCGCCGCCTGATGATCGGCTGGCATTGGCCGTTGATCATCTGCGAGCCCGGTGCGCATTCCACCTCCTGTCTGGGCTTGCGGCATGCGCCGTTGATCACCTGCGTCCCACGCGGGCAGACACACTCGCCGCGCTTGTTGTGGACCTGGCCGCGTATGTCGCATTGCTCCTGCGTCGGCTGCTTGCGCCGGCAGGCATTGCCCCGCACCTCGGTACCCCTCGGGCAGACACAAATGCCGTTGGCGTCGTGGACCTGACCACGGATCGTGCACTGCTCAGGCTTTGGCCGGATCGGACGGCAGGCGCCGTTTCTGACCTCGGTACCCCTTGGGCAGACACAATCGCCATCCGCGTCGTGGATCTGACCACGGATGATGCACTGCTCAGGCTTTGGCCGGATCGGGCGGCAGGCACCATTGCGCACCTCGGTCCCTCTCGGGCAGACGCAGTCTCCATCGGCGTCGTGAACCTGACCACGGATCGTGCACTGCTCAGGCTTTGGCTGGATCGGGCGGCAGGCATTGCCCCTGATCTCGGTTCCCCTGGGGCAGACACAATCGCCATCCGCATTGTGGACCTGGCCACGGATGGTGCACTGCTCGGGCTTGTCGGTCCTGACACATCTGCCGTTCTCGAGCCCGGTTCCGCGTGGGCAGACGCAACGGCCGTCCTCGGTGCGGATCTGGCCTTCGAGCAGCACACAGCGCTTCGGCTGTTCCGGCTTCGGCACGATACCACCGCCCGGCGAGCACTGGCCGTTGCGGTAGGTGGTGCCTTCCGGGCAAACGCAGCGGCCGGCATCGTTCATGACGAAGCCTTGCGAGCATTCCTTCTTCGTCTCCTGGCCAATGGTGAAGGGATGGCAGGCATAGGCCTTGCCGCGATCGCCCTCGATGTTGGCCTGGTCGTCGGAAAGCACGTCGCCACCGCCTTGCACCCGTGTGTCGGGAGAGAGCACGCCGACGCAGTTCTGGCCGCTGACATTGCCCTGCAGATTGGCCAGGCGACCGTCGTCGGGAATGACCACGGTGACATGGTGCACCCGGCTTTCGCCGGCGCCGAGCGACAAATTGGCAATGCAGGACAGTGGCAAGATTGCCGGTTCCGGCGAACAGCCAAAGGGCGGATCGATCGACGTGATCTCAACGCCTTCCAGCCTGCCGAGACCCTCCACGCCGATCGCATCGCCAATGCGGACCGGCCCGGAGAAGGGGGTCGTTCCGTCATTGGTGATGGTGATCTCGAACGAACAGGGTTGGCCGAGCCTGCATTCACGGTCGCCGGTCTTTTCGACACGGATGGTCGAAGAACCGCCGCCCTTGGCGCAGGCCTGGCCAAAGGGATAGACGACGTCGTCGCCCGGTGCCGGCCCATAGGAGCCGCGCGCGCAGTTTTCGAACGCGCCATTGGCCGAGACCGTCACGTCGAAGTGGCGGCTGGTTCCAGGTACCATGACGGCACCGGGAATCTGGCACGACAGCGCGTTGGCCGGAACCGGTCCACACGCCCATTCCGCACCGTCAGGGGTGACGGTTTGGATCTGGACAGGCGCGCCGCCGGCAACCAGCGTGGCGGCATCGTTGACCCGCACCGGGCCGGTGGGGGCAGCGGTGCCAAGGCTGATGACGGTGATGCGGCAAGAGATGACCGCAGCGCCGGCGAGCGAGCCGTTGCACACCTTGGTGATGCGCAAGGTCGGCTTGCCGCCATTGGGATGACGGAAGCGTTCCTTTGCGCAGGCCTTGTTGTTGGTGAGATCGTTTTCACCGGGGATGGGCTTCACCGTCGCGCAATTCTCGACAGTGTCCGACTGGTAGCCGGCCGGCATGACCGCCTTGACGACGATCGGCGTCGAGCCGCCCGGAGGCAGCGAGATGCCCGCATTGTCGCAGCGGAACAGCCCGGGGCCGGTTGGTGCGCAGGTCCATGGCGGGCTCGGGCCGAAGGTCGAGGAGGCTGGCGCGCCGCCGGGATAATTGTCGATGACCGTCAGCGGTCCATTGTAGGTGGCGCTGCCGTTGTTGATGATGTCGATCACGAAGTAGCAGATGCCGTCGGCCGTGCAGACCGGGATACGGGCACGCTTCTTCAGGATCAGGTCGACCTTCTTTTCGACCGGCGGCCGGCAGTCGCGGTCACGGTCGCCACGTCGGCAGACCGGGATCGAGGCACAGCCGCGGTCGTTCGACTGGCTGCCGAACAGTGGCTTGTCGCTGGCGCCGTAATTATAGGTGGCGCAGTTGCGCAAGACGCTGCCTTGCCAGCCTCCGGCCGGCTTGAAGCCGAGCTTGAGGTCGACGGAGGCCCCCGGATTGAGCGTGGTCACCGGATGGGTGCAAATCATAGGGGTGGTGCCGGGTACGCAGACCCAGGGCGGATTGGGCCCTGAATCGAGTGTCGAGCCGGCCGGCAGCGTCACCTCGTCGAGCACGATCTTGCCGTGGTAGGCACTGGTGCCGACATTGGTGACCCTGATGGTGAAGTCGCAGCCGCCGCCCATCGTGCAACGCGTCACGTCGGCGCGTTTCTCAACCTTGAGGTCGGGCTCCTTGTCCTTGGGCGGGCACCTCTGGTCACGCGGGATGACGATGTCGATGGTCTGCGTGCAGCACAGGCCCCAGCCTTCCTTCGGACCGGCATAGGTTTCGATGCCGGTGACGATGAGGTGGATGACGTCGCCGGGCGATGCGCCGACGATCTTCCAGTTGAGCACACCGCCGCCCGCCGGCACCAGTTGCGTGTCGGGGATGATGGTGATGCCTGATGTGGTCGTCGAAACCTGCACCCATTTGCCGCCCATCTCCGGGCCGACCGGCATGTGGTAGATGAAGGCACCGCCGCCGGGCACGCAATCGACCGTGCCGCGTTCCACCTTGAAGCATTCCTTGCCGGGAGGTGGCGGCGGTGGGTTGCACTTGGTGACGTCGATCTTGATCGAGGTCTTCACGCCGGTCTTGAAATCGCCGTCGTCGGGCTTGCTCGGATCCTGCGACGGGATGATGGTCCCGGTGCCCGGTCCGGCGGTCACCTTGATCATCCCCTGGTTGTCGACGATCGTCGGCGCGGGAAATGCCGCATGATCGATCTTGGCCGTGATCTTGAAGTTGATGACGCGCTCGTTGGGAGCGCCGGCGCCGTCGAGATCGGAAGTGGAGATGCGGAAGTCTGAAACAACAGCGGTATCGTTGGGACCCGCCGAGGTGCTGATCGTCGCGCCCGGCAGTGGTCCGCCGGATGAATCCGTGCCGTCGCCGGACACATTGACGTTGACGATCTCAAGGCCGTGCGGAAGCTGGTCCTTGAAGTCGACCCGGACCTTCTTCAGCCTGGCCTCAAGGCTCGGGTCGGCAAGGCCCTGCGGATCGCCGCGCAGGCCGAAGCTCAGCGAATAGACGACGTAGTCGCAGCCTCGTTGAGTGCCTTTCTTGGTGAAGAAGGGCACGACCCGGTCGGGCCTCGGAGTGATGACGCGCGAACTGTCGAGATCGAGCTTCAGCTCCGGGGTGATCGGGGCAGCGCCTTCCGCAAAGCCTTGCACCGGGGTTAGCATGGCGACCGCGATACCGGCCGCCATCAGCCAGCGCGCGCCGCGCCTGGCGTATGACAGGGGTTTCATGATCGTCTCCACGATGGTTTCTTGAGTGTTGGTTGCGAATGGGGAGAGTGCGAGATTTTTCATCTTCCCCTCCTCAACGTTCGCAGCTGACGGCTGGGGTTCGGAGCGGCAAGATCATCTTGCAGCAAGGGTAGTAGCCACCCTTGTCCTTGTCGGACTTCCTGTAGAAGCAAAGTCCAACATCCACTCTGTCGCCCGGATAGTGGCCAGTAATGTCGATCGTGTAAGGCTGGCCGGGCGCATGCGACTGGGATGATGTCACCCCGACGCCTGGCGTCCTGGACTTTGTCTCATTCGAAGGTTGGGCCTTTATCGAATCGCCGCCGAAGCCGGCACGGTCATGGAGATAGAGATCGGCCTGGAGGCCGCGAGGCGTACAGTAATACCTGATATCCTCGACATCGATGCACGGAGGCAGATTGCCGGGCGGTGGGAAGTCCGGCGGGTAGAAGGGGGGCAGGTAGCCGCCCGGGATTTCTTCATAATAGCCGGCGCGGCCCTCGCAAGGATGCCAGACGGCAACGTCGCCGACATGACCCTCGACCGCCGGGTCTTCGAAATAGCCGTCGAAGTCGACGAACCAGGAGCCGAAGGGCGGCACATTGGCCGGCTTGACCAGCTCTTTCGGCGTGATCTGCACGCCGTGCACGGCGAGCGGCCCGCCGGCGGCGAGCTGTTCGGCGAGAGCCGGATTGTCGCGCAATTTGTCGCCGGTGTTGACCAGCGTCTGCGTGCAGACCGATGTGTCGAGAGTGCCGTCGGAATCATAGCCATACTGCAGGTCGAGACCGCCGGCCGACTGCCGGTTGCCCTGCGGGAAGCCGACCGCATATTCCTGCGGCACTTCGACCCAGACCGATTCCGTTTCCGGATCGTCCGGGTTCTCTCTGAAGTAGCGGATGACCTCGCCCTTGCCGGAATCGGCGAACTGGCTGTAATCGTAGCGGTTCTCGACCGGGCCGCGCTGGGCCAGGTACATGAAGCCGCTGTTGTCGAAGGCGATGTCGGTGACGGCGTAGTCCTTGTCGGCCTTGACCGTCAGTTCCCAACGCGGGTCGCCGGCAAAACTGCCGTTGCGGGCAATGCCCACCGACCAGATTTCAGACTTTTCACCGACCGAATAATAAAGCCGGCCGCCATGATAGGAGACGGCCCAGATGCGGCGCTCGTCCTGCGTGTAGCCCCAGCTGTCGGGGTCTTCGCTGTCGAAAGCCGCACCCTGTATGTCCATCACCGAACCATCGTCGGCGATCGGAGCTAGCCCATGCGCCGGGCGCCCGGCAACGCCGTGGTCGAAGCTGTCGATCAGCGTACCGGTGGCATCGATGCGATGGATCAGGCCGGTGTCGAGATCGGAAGCGAAGAACTGGCGATGAGCGGCGTCGAAGGTGAGATTGCCGATACCGGGACCGCTGTTGGTGTCGATGTCGGCAAACTTGGAGACCTGGCCGGTGATGCCGTCGATTTTCCAGATGGTGCCCGGCCCGCCACCGTTTTCGGTGCCGAACTGGCCGTCCATGAAGGTGGCGCCGGCCGCGCCGCGGCGTTGCCGCTCGGGGCGGCCGTCATCATCGGCGTCAAGGGTGACGATACGGATGCCGTGCAGCGAGGTGGCGCCGGCATAGAGATTGGGAATGCCCGATGGAACGCCGTCGCGCACGCCGTCATCATAGGTGACGCCGAACACCTGGCCGATCTGCTCCGCCGTCACCTCGAGGGGCGGCGGGGTGTTGACCAGTTGCCCGGAGGCCGGGCCGCCCAGATGCGAGACGTCGAACACGCGCAAGGTGGCGCGCGTGGTGTCGATGAAGGTTTCGTCGACCGGATCGACGCCGGGCGGCAGGCCCCCTTTTTCGGAATCAGGGGGGTCGAAATTGGGAATGACGGTGCCGGAAAACCCGGTCACCGCCATCGAACCGGGATAGATGATCCGGGTTTCCTGCGCCTGGGCGGCGCCCAGCCACAGGCCGAGTGCCAGCGCCAGCAACCCGCCTGGATGCACAGCGCGGCGCAAGCCGCCATCAAGAGACGACACGAACGAGCCGCGGATGCGAGACATGACACTACCCCCCGTAGTCGACGGGAGAACGTCGGGTCTGGCCGCGCAAATCAGGGCAAGGCGCGGCGGTCCGGCTCGTTCTTCCCTGATCGAATTGTCTGCTTTCCTCAAAATCACGATACGCCTGCTCTTACGCAGGGTCAACGGAATCAGCGGGAAGCCCAGCGCATCGACCTCGTCCCGAAGGCGTTGGTCGCGCCGAGCTCCTGTTGTTCCCGGAGACCGCAGAGCCTCTGGGTTATTGGTCATGGGGGCTTCCTTTCCGGGCCGCACCATGCGGCACCTGGAGATCAGTCGCGGGCGGAGGTGGAAAGGTTCATGGAAGCCTTGCGCAGAATGCTTGCGCGCGATGCCGCCTGTTCTTATATACGCGCCAAGCCGTTCGGCGCCGGAATGCCGGTTGCCGGAACGGGATTTCTTGTGAACAGGGGCTTTCGTCGGAACGCCTGTACGGGTCCTGAGAGCCTGCTTAGCGGAGAGACTAGAAAAATGGCAAAAGTAATCGGTATCGATCTCGGCACCACCAACTCCTGCATCGCCATCATGGATGGCAAGGAGCCGAAGGTAATCGAGAATGCGGAAGGCGCGCGCACGACGCCTTCCATCGTCGCCATCTCGGGCGACGACGAACGTCTGGTCGGCCAGCCGGCCAAGCGCCAGGCGGTCACCAATCCTGAAAACACCATCTTCGCGGTCAAGCGCCTGATCGGCCGCCGCTATGACGATCCGGTGACGGAGAAGGACAAGAAGCTTGTCCCCTACAAGATCGTCAAGGGCGACAATGGCGATGCCTGGGTCGAGGCCGGCGGCAGGAAGCAGTCGCCCTCGCAGATTTCGGCCATGATCCTGCAGAAGATGAAGGAGACGGCGGAAGCCTATCTCGGCGAAAAGGTCGAGAAGGCGGTCATCACCGTTCCAGCCTATTTCAACGACGCCCAGCGCCAGGCGACCAAGGACGCCGGCAAGATCGCCGGCCTCGAAGTGCTGCGCATCATCAACGAGCCGACCGCGGCAGCGCTTGCCTATGGCCTCGACAAGAAGGAAGGCAAGACCATTGCCGTCTATGACCTTGGCGGCGGCACGTTCGATATTTCGGTGCTCGAAATCGGCGACGGCGTGTTCGAGGTCAAGTCGACCAATGGCGACACCTTCCTCGGCGGCGAGGATTTCGACATGCGCCTGGTCGAATACCTGGCGGCCGAGTTCAAGAAGGAACAGGGTATCGACCTGAAGAACGACAAGCTTGCCCTGCAGCGCCTCAAGGAGGCGGCTGAAAAGGCCAAGATTGAGCTGTCGTCGACCACCCAGACCGAGATCAACCTGCCCTTCATCACCGCCGACGCGACCGGGCCGAAGCACCTGACGCTGAAGCTGACGCGCGCCAAGTTCGAGCAGCTGGTCGACGACCTGGTCCAGCGCACGATTGCCCCTTGCAAGGCGGCGCTCAAGGATGCCGGCCTGAAGGCCGGCGAGATCGACGAAGTCGTCCTGGTCGGCGGCATGACCCGCATGCCCAAGATCCAGGAGATCGTGAAGCAGTTCTTCGGCAAGGAGCCGCACAAGGGCGTCAATCCGGATGAAGTCGTTGCTCTCGGCGCCGCCATCCAGGCCGGCGTGCTGCAGGGCGACGTCAAGGACGTGCTGTTGCTCGACGTGACGCCGCTGTCGCTCGGCATCGAGACGCTGGGTGGCGTGTTCACCCGCCTGATCGAGCGCAACACGACGATCCCGACCAAGAAGAGCCAGGTGTTCTCGACGGCCGAGGACTCACAGTCGGCCGTGACCATCCGGGTCTTCCAGGGTGAGCGTGAAATGGCCGCCGACAACAAGGCGCTCGGCCAGTTCGACCTGGTCGGCATTCCGCCGGCGCCGCGCGGCGTGCCGCAGATCGAGGTCACCTTCGATATCGACGCCAACGGCATCGTCAACGTTTCGGCCAAGGACAAGGGCACCGGCAAGGAGCACCAGATCCGCATCCAGGCATCGGGCGGTCTTTCGGACGCCGACATCGAGAAGATGGTCAAGGACGCCGAGGCCAATGCCGAGACCGACAAGAAGCGGCGTGCGCTGGTCGAGGCCCGCAACCAGGCCGAAGCGCTGCTGCATTCCTCGGAGAAGTCGCTGAAGGAATATGGCGACAAGGTTTCGGAAGGCGAGCGCACGGCGATCTCCGACGCGATCGCGGCGCTTAAGACCGCGACCGAAGGCGACGACCCGGCCGACATCGAAGCCAAGAGCCAGGCGCTTGCCGAGGCTTCGATGAAGCTTGGCCAGGCCATGTACGAGGCTTCGCAGAAGGAAGCGGCGGAAGCCGACGCCAAGGCGGACGCCGCCAAGGACAGTGACGTTGTGGACGCCGATTTCGAGGAAATCGACGAGGACGACGACAAGAAGAAGTCGGCCTGAACCGTTTGACGGCAAGATAAAGCGAAAAGCCCGGCGAAGGCCGGGCTTTTTTGCAACCCCTTGCAGAAAAACAGCTGGCCTTGCTGAAAAAATGCAGGCAAGGCCGCGTCGACACTGGCATCGCCCTTCCATCGCACCTAAATCGAAGCGTCAGTGCCGGCAAGAGACGCAACAATGCTTCAAGACGTTGAGCATCCGGACAGCGGGAAAAAATGAAAGCTGATTTCTACGAGACGCTGGGCGTCCAAAAAGGCGCCGACGAGAAGGAGCTCAAGAGCGCTTTCCGCAAGCTCGCCATGCAGTTCCATCCCGACCGCAACCCCGGCGATCATTCCTGCGAGCACAAGTTCAAGGAAATCAACGAAGCCTACGAGACGCTGAAGGACCCGCAGAAGCGCGCGGCCTATGACCGCTTCGGCCACGCCGCCTTCGAACAGGGCGGAATGAATGGCGGCGCGCAAGGTTTCGGCGCCGGCGGTTTCGCCGATATCTTCGAGGACATTTTCGGCGACATGATGGGCGGGCGCCAGCGCCGCTCGTCGGGCGGCCGCGAGCGCGGCGCCGACCTGCGTTATAACATGGAAATCACCCTGGAAGAGGCTTTTGCCGGCAAGACCGCGCAGATCCGGGTGCCGGCGTCGATCTCCTGCTCCGAATGTTCGGGCAGCGGCGCCAAGCCCGGCACCCAGCCTGTCACCTGCTCGATGTGCAACGGCCACGGCAAGGTGCGCGCCACGCAAGGGTTCTTTTCGATCGAGCGGACCTGCCCGCAATGCCAGGGGCGCGGCCAGACGATCAAGGATCCGTGCCCGAAATGCGCCGGCCAGGGCCGCGTCACCGAGGAGCGTTCGCTGTCGGTCAACATCCCGGCCGGCATCGAGGACGGCACCCGCATCCGTCTTGCCAATGAGGGCGAAGCCGGCCTGCGCGGCGGGCCATCGGGCGATCTCTATATTTTCCTGGCGGTCAAACCGCACGAGTTCTTCCAACGCGACGGCGCCGACCTGTATTGCAAGGTGCCGATCTCGATGACCACAGCCGCCCTTGGCGGCTCCTTCGAGGTGACGACGCTGGACGGGACGCAGACCAAGGTCAAGGTGACCGAAGGCACGCAGAACGGGCGCCAGTTCCGCCTCAAGGGCAAGGGCATGCCTGTGCTGCGCCAGCCCAATATCGGCGACCTCTACATCCAGACCGCGGTCGAGACGCCGCAGAACCTCACCCGCCGCCAGCGCGAACTGCTGGAGGAGTTCGAACAGCTCTCCTCGCAGGACAATTCGCCACAATCGAGCGGCTTTTTCGCCCGCATGAAGGATTTCTTCGAGTCGTTCGGCGAACGTTGATGCACTTTGGCCCGCCTAAGCCGATTTGCAACGCGTAAATCCTTGAATCTCGTCACCCCTTGAGACGCGACGAAAATTATCTTATCCACGACATGCGTCCGGCCGCGCCTTGCCTAGCACCGCTCAGGTGCTAAGTAACTTGCGGGGAGCGCTGAGGAGAGCTTGCATGACACGTGGCCCTGGACTGCGGAAGGCGCTTGTCGAAAAGTTCGACGACGAACTCAAATTCTTCAAGGGCTGGATCGACAAGCCGAAGGCGGTTGGTTCGATCGTGCCGACCAGTTCGGTCACCGCGCGCAAGATGGCCTCGATCGTCAATCCTAAATCCGGCCTGCCGGTGCTCGAGGTCGGTCCCGGTACCGGCGTCATCACCCGCGCCATCCTGGCCCAGGGCGTGCGGCCCGAGAACCTCTACGCAGTCGAGTATTCCACGGATTTCGTCCGTCACCTGCGGCGACTCTATCCCGGCGTCAACGTCATCGAGGGTGACGCCTTCAACCTCAACGCCACGCTTGGCGACAAGAGCGGGATGATCTTCGATTCCGTCGTTTCCGGCGTGCCGCTGCTCAACTTCCCGGTCGCCCAGCGCATTGCCTATATCGAAAGCCTGCTCGACCGCATCCCGGCCGGACGGCCGATCGTGCAGCTGACCTACGGCCCGATGTCGCCGATCCCGGCCGGCCGTGGCAATTATACGGTCAAGCATTTCGATTTCATCCTCCGCAACATCCCGCCGACCCAGCTGTGGATCTACCGCCGCGAAGCGCATTAATTTCTCGGCGCAGGGTTGTTCGCGGATCGCCAGTGCTCACCGCATACCTTGGCGATGGCGGGAACGTCCCTCGCTTCGTCATCCACGGGCGGAGCAAGGAGCGCAGCGACGCAGCGCAGACCCGAGGATCCATGCCGCGACTTCCGAGCGCCGCTACGGCGCAGAATTCTGTTCCGCTGCACTCCTGGATAGCTGTCACGGAATGGATTCCAGGGTCTCCACGACGGAGCTTCGCTCCTGCTTCGCCCAAGGATGACGAAGTTGGCGTTGATTTGCTCGATCCTTGGCTGTACCTGTCCGGGAACAAGGGTGGCCAATGGCAGTGATCCCGAAAATCCTCGTCTTCGCCGGCTCGGTTCGCAGCGGCGCCTATAGCGGCAGGACCGCCGACGTGGCGCAGAAGGAACTCGCCATGCAGGGCGCCGAGGTGACCCGCATCTCGCTTGCCGACTACCCCCTGCCGATCATGGACGAGGATTTGGAAAAGGAAAAAGGCGTTCCTGAAAACGCCCAGAAACTTGGCCGTCTGGTGATCGCCCATGACGGGCTGCTGATCGCCACGCCCGAATATAACGGCTCCATTCCGCCGCTGCTCAAGAACACGATCGACTGGGTGAGCCGGGTGCGCAGGGATGGCGGCCGGCCGGTGAGGCCGCTGGCCGGCAAGGTCGCCGGCCTCTGTTCGTCCTCCAGCGGGCACTTTGCCGGCATCCGCTGCATCAACCATCTGCGCGCGGTGCTGGTGCGCTGCCAGATGGAGGTGGTGACGCCGGAATGCTCGGTGCCCGACGGCGGCGGCGCCTTCGACGAGGATGGAAACTTCCGTGACGAAAGACTGCACAAATCGATGGAGCACCTATGCCGCACCCTGATCGAAACCTCGCGCATGCTGTCCACCCGGATCGAGGCGTGATCGCAACGACGATGCAGGCACAATCCATACAGGCACGATCCATGCAGGAAAGACTGATAGTCGGCCTCGATGTCCCGACCGTGAGGGAGGCCGAGCAGGCGGTGCGCGAACTCGACGGCGTCGTCTCCTTCTACAAGATCGGCTACCAGCTTGCCTTCGCCGGCGGGCTCGATTTCGCCAGGGAACTGGCCAGCGGCGGCACCAAGGTTTTCCTCGACATGAAGCTGCTCGACATCGACCACACGGTGGCCAAGGGCGTCGAGAACATCGTCAAGATGGGCATGACCATGCTGACCATCCACGCCTATCCCAAAGCGATGGCGGCGGCGGTGGAAGCAGCGCGCGGCAGCAATCTTTGCCTGCTTGCCGTCAGCGTGCTGACCTCGATGGACGAGCAGGACATGATCGACGTCGGCTATGAGTACGACCCGCATACGCTGGTGCTGCGGCGCTCGGAACAGGCGCTGCATGCCGGCATGGGGGGCATCGTCTGCTCGGCCGCGGAAGCCGAAGCGGTGCGCCGCATCGTCGGCCCCGACATGGCGGTGGTGACGCCCGGCATCCGGCCGGCGGGCAGCGATCATGGCGACCAGAAGCGCGTGGTGACGCCGGGCCAGGCGATCCGCAACGGCGCCAGCCATCTCGTCGTCGGCAGGCCTATCATTGCTGCGGCCAACAAACGGGAAGCGGCCGAAGCCATCCTCGACGAGATGCGCTCGGCCTGAGATTTCCAAGAACAAGTTCGGAGACCAAGAAAATGCCCAAGGGATACTGGATCGCCCGTGTCGATGTGCGCGACGCGGAAGGCTACAAGGACTACGTCGCCGCCGCCAAGCCTGCCTTCGAGCGCTTCGGCGCGAAGTTCCTGGCGCGCGGCGGAGAGCATGAAAAGGCCGAAGGCCCCGGCCGGGCACGCAATGTCATCATAGAGTTCGAATCGCTCGCCGCCGCGCATGATTGCTACCATTCGCCGGAATACCAGCGCGCCGTCGCCATCCGTCAGAAGGTCGCCGACGGCGAGATCGTTCTGGTCGAGGGCGCCTAAAATCCGCCTCGAGCAGTTTTGACGAATCGCGGGTGTGACGGACGGCATACCTTGGCGATTGCCGCAAACGCCCAGCGCCTTCGTCATCCACGGGCGAAGCAAGGAGCGTAGCGACGCAGCGCAGACCCGAGGATCCATGCCGCGACTTCAAAGCGTTGCAGCGGTGTAGAATTCTGCTCCGCTGCATTCTTCGGCCAAGGTCGCGGCATGGATCCCAGAGTCTCCGCGACGGAGCTTCGCTCCTGCTTCGCCCTAGGATGACGAAGTTGGGAGGCTTCGGCCAATCTCGAACGCTTAGGATGGTCCACCAACGAACGATGAAATCTCGGCCGTCGATAGGCACCTGTCAAATCCCTGCTGCAGCGCTAGTAGCAGGACTTCAGACGAAATCCTGCAGGTTTACGTCCGCAGTTTGGCGCCGCTAAGCAGGGCTCCGACATCAGGTACATGGCCGGGGCGGCCCATCGCGCAATCAACGTCCGAGTCCGAATAGCCGCATCCAGTCTTGCGATGCGGGGCGAACTGTAGGTTGACATGCAGGTATTTACCTGCATATTATGCCTTACAACAGAGTGAGGCAGATGGACGCCGACAAGGTTTTCAAAGCGCTGGGCGACCCGACACGCAGAAGGCTGCTTGACCTTCTGTGCGAGCAGAACGGGCAGACGCTCGGTCAGCTTTGCGAAAACCTGGACATGGCCAGGCAATCCGCCACCCAGCACCTCGATCTGCTGGAGGCGGCCAATCTGGTGAGCACGGTCAAGCGCGGCCGCGAAAAGCTGCATTTCATCAATCCCGTGCCCTTGCACGAAGTCTACGAGCGCTGGGTACGGAAATTCGAACGGCAGCGGCTCAGCCTGCTGCACGACCTGAAGCAAGAACTCGAAGGAGAAGACCAATGACCAGGGAAACGACCAGCTTTGTCTACGTGACCTATATCCGCTCGACGCCGCAGAAGGTGTTCGAGGCCATAATCAAGCCCGATGTCGCAAAGCGCTACTGGGGTCACGAGAACGTCTCCGAATGGACGCCGGGCTCGAAATGGGAGCATATCCGCGCCAATGACGAACGGACCGTCGAACTCGTCGGCAATGTCGTCGAGGTTTCGCCGCCGACCCGCCTCGTCATCACCTGGGCGAACGCTTCGCAGGCCGACGATCCGTCAAAAACGAGCCGGGTGACGTTCGCCATCGAGGAATACGACACCATGGTGCGGCTGACCGTCAGCCATGACGAACTCGAAGCCGGTAGCGGCATGGCGAAAGGCGTCAGCCAGGGCTGGCCGGCGGTGCTGTCGAGCATGAAATCCTTCCTCGAAACCGGCAGCGGCATCGACATTTTCGCCAAGCCGAAATCAGCCCTGATCGCCGCGGGAGAATAACGATGACCAAACGCTATACCGGCGGCTGCGCATGCGGCGCGATCCGTTACGAAACCAATGACGAGCCGATCTTCCAGAACCACTGCCAGTGCAGCGATTGCCAGAAGCGCTCAGGCACCGGCCACGGATCCTACCTGACCTTCGGCCAGCGCACCGATATGGCAATTACCGGGGAGGTGAGCACCTGGCGCGTGGCGGGCGCCAGCGGCAATGAAAAAATCCACACCTTCTGTCCAACCTGCGGAACGCCGGTCTTTTTGATATCCGTCGCCATGCCGGAATTCATAGCGGTCCACGCGGCCAGCCTCGACGATCCGGAACAGTTCAGCCCGCAGATGGTGACCTACACGAGCCACGGCCATGCCTGGGACAAGATGGATCCGTCCTTGCAGGCGGCCGAGCGAATGCCTGGCGGGTAGCGTCTGCTGGTTAGCCCGCCGACACAAGGCGCACAGCTATCGGTCGACACCGGTCAGCCGGCTGGCCGCAGTTTCGGCCATGGCGTCGGCCAGATCGAGGCCCCATTGCTGGCGGCAATAGGCGCGAAAATCGAAGCAGGGCAGGCCGGGGCAAACCTCGAACTCGATGAGGTGGACGGTGTCGTCGGCCTCGACCCTGAGATCGATGGAAAACACATCGCGCAGGCCGAGCCCGCTCATCAGCCGCCCGGCGATCGCACGTATCGTGGCGTCGGCGGCCGGCTGGCTGTCGGCAACCGCAACGAGCTCCGGTTCGGCGTAATGTCCCTCCGCCTTCGCTGCCTCGCCGGTGTCGCCGTAGAGCGCCAGGCTGTCCGCCATGGTCTGGAAATCGGCGCCTGAATCGACAAAAGCCACGCCAAGCGCTTCGACCCCGGCGCCTGGCACCAGGCCGAGGAAACTGGCGCGCACGTTGCGGCCGGCGACATAGGGCTGGACGACGACATCGTCGCGATAGGCCGAAAAGACGCGCCGGCTGAGTTCCAAAGCGTGGGCGAGATCGCAACAGCGCGAATCCGGCCAGATGCCGATCTTGGCGCCGAGCCGGTTGGGCTTGACGAACCAGCCGGCGGGCGAGGCCGGCGGCTCGACCAGCCATTGGCCGTCGCGCGCAAGCCCGGCCTGCGGCACCGGCAGGCCGAGTGCGCCGAGCACGGCGCCGGAGCGGAACTTGTCCTGGCAGAGTGCGAACAGCGCATCATCTGCGCCGATCGTCTTGAAACCGCCCAATCGCGCCAGAGCGGGCGCCGCGCCGCCGCGAAAATAGGCGATGCCGTCGGTCAGCGTCCAGACCAGCGTTGTGCTGGGATGCTCGCCGGCGAGCACGCCGGTGGCCTCGTCCAGCGCCACCGGCGTGAACGACAGGCCGCGTGCCTGGCAGGCACGGCCAAGCACGTCGAATTCGGGGGCGAGGTCGGTCGACTGCGCCAGATAGGACGCGATTTCGCCGGCACGCTGCGGCGCATGACCGTCGGCGACCAGACGGTCCAGGCAGGCCTTTTCCGGCTCATGGACGAGGATCAGTTTCGGCTTGCGGCTGGGCATGAGATGACGATCCCCGGCAGTAGGATCGCCTACCATCGCATGGTCAAGCCGTCAGGCTCTCGTGAAACCGACACGGCGCGGGCGGTTGCGTGACAACGCACCGTCCAACCGCAGAATCCAGTTCGCTCAGGCGATCAGCACGCGCGGCTCGAAGCGGCCATTGACGGGAATATCGAGCACAAAGGTCATGCCGCCCTGCAGATCCAGCAGACGCTGCTTTTCATCCTTGCCCGACCAGGCGGAGGTAACCGCCAGCCGGTCGGCATTGGCGCCGACAAAGGCCGGGCAGGACGGTTGCGTCACCGGCATGGCGACCGTGCGGACGAGCTTGCCGTCGGGTCCGTAGGCTTCGATGACGCTGCCGCCCCAGACGGCGTTCCACAGGATGCCGTCGCGGTCGAGCACGGACCCGTCGATATAACCCTTGGCCGAGCGGTGATCGACGAACAGCTTCGGCTCACCGGCAGGCAGGCCGGTCGCCGGGTCGCAGGCGACACGCATCAGCAGCCCGGTCGAGGTATCGGTGTAGTAGGCGATTGCGCCATCCTCGGTAAAACAGATCGAATTGGAGACGGTGATGTCCGAAAACAGCCGGCGCAGTTCGCCTCTGAAAAACCAGTAGATCGAACCCGCACCCTTTTCCTCGCCCTTGCCCATGGTGCCCATCCACAAGGCGCCGCAGGGATGGACCCGGGAATCGTTGGAGCGCGTGACTGGATTGTCGGCCTCGACAGACGTGTGCAGCGTCAGTCTGCCGGTCGCGACCTCGCGGACATAAAGGCCGGTCTCGGCGGCGATAAGCTGGCGCTTGTCGTCGATGACGGCGATAGCGCTCGCCATCTGGCCAAGCTCATGGACGGTGGTCGCGCCGCCGGAAAGCCGCTTTTCCAGGAGCTGACCGTTGACGATGTCGAACCAGTAGAGCGTATCGGTGGCGGGATCGTAGCTCGGCCCCTCGCCGAGCTGGCAGACGTGATCGGAAAAAACCGTAACGATCGCTTCGCTCATCCTGCTTCTCCGAACACCGCATCCCAGGCCGCCACGGCAGCATGCGCACGCGCGGCCACCTCGTCGACGCTCATGCCCGGCTTGAACAGGCTGGATCCCAGTCCAAAGGCGGTAACGCCGGCCGCCTTGTAGCCGGCAAAATCTTTTTCGGAGACGCCGCCGACGGCACCGACCAGCGTTTGCGCCGGCAACACGGCGCGCATCGCGGAAATGCCGCCGGCACCCAGCACGCTCGCCGGGAAGAATTTCAGGGCCGAGGCGCCGAGCTTGATCGCCAGCAAGGCTTCGGTCGGCGTGAACACGCCGGGCATCGTCACCATGCCGTAATGCATGGCGCGCGCCATCACCTCGGCATCGATGTTGGGGCTGACCAGCAGCCGCCCGCCCGCCTTGTGCAGACCATCGACATCGGCTGGCGTCAGCACTGTGCCGGCGCCGACCAGCGCCGTTTTCGGCAGCACTTGGACGATGCGGGCGATCGACGAGAACGGTTGCGGTGAGTTCAGCGGCACTTCGATCGCCTCGATGCCGGCATCGAACAGCGCCTGGCCCATGGCCATCGCCTCGGTGGGCTTGAGCCCGCGAAGGATGGCAACCAGGCCGCGCTTGAGCTTGGGGAAAGGTGCGGTCTGGCTCATCGGGCTGCTCCAATTCTGGCGATCATGCCGTTCTCGCGCGCCGCCTCGACGAGACCGGCACGCACCGCCTCATCAGCATCGACGGTCCGGACCTTAAGCCCGGCAAAACCAAGTGCGGCCTGGTAGAGCGCGGCGAGCGCGCCGGACGCAATCAGCACCACGGGTTCCGTCCCAGCGCCATGCCGGCGGCTGGCGGAGGCGATCTCGCCGCCGATCAGTAGGCCGGACAGGCAGGCGGCGGCATCGTCGGCTTTCAAATCCTGCAGCAGGCCGGCGGCGCGGATGGAAAACAGCCGCGAGGTGACATCGCCGCCCTCACCCAATGCGGTTTCGCACCAGCGGCGGAAGAACGGATTGTCGGATGTGACGGGCTTCGGATGTTCGCCGAGCGAATGGCGCAGGATCGAATGCGCGGCAAGCACGGAAAACAGCTCACCGGTCGGCCAGGTGCCGAAGCCGGCAACCGCGCCATCCTCGACCAGCACCCATTTCGAATGGGTGCCGGGCATGCAGACCAGCTGGCGCCCCTTGGCCGGCAGGCCGGCGCCGGCAAGCTGGGTTTCCTCGCCGCGCATGACGTCGGGCGCATCGGTCAGCCGCTGGGCAAGACCCGGAACGATGCGGATGTCGCGGCTCTGGCCGGGCACGCTGGCAGCACCTGCAAGGATGGCACCGATCGGCGTCGGCACCGTGACATAGGGTGCTTCGAGCCAGCCCTGGCGGGATCCGGCCATGCCGCAGATGATGACGGGCAGCGCCGCTGGTGCTCCCATCGCCGCCAGGTGCCCTTCGAGGATGGTCGAAAAGCCCTTTTGCTGGGCGGTGATCAGGCCATCATCGCCACGGCGTTCGGCAAGCACCTTGCCTTGCCCATCGATCAGCCAGACCCGCATGCGGGTCGTGCCCCAGTCGACGGCGGCGACCGCCGGTGCGTTGCCGGCTGGGTTCACAGGAAACCTCCATCGACGACCAGCATCTGCGCGGTCAGCATGCGCGAGGCGTCCGAGGCGAGGAACAGCACCGTGCCGACGATGTCGTCGGGCTGCATCACCTGCTTGATGCACTGCTTGGCAACATGGGCGGCAAGCCCCTGTTCGGTCACCCAGAGCTCCTTCTGCCGCTCGGTGATCACCCAGCCGGGCGCAATGGCGTTGACGCGGATGCCGTCCACACCGAGCTTGCCGGCCAGCCCCTTGGTCAGACCGAGGATGCCGGCCTTGGCGGCCGTGTAGGACGGCATGTCGGGGTGGTTGATCAGATAGGATGTCGAGGTGAAGTTAATGATCGAGCCGCCGCCGGCCCGCTTCATGCCCGGCGCCACCGCCTGCGCAGTGAAGAAATGCGGCCGCAGATTGATCGCCTGGTTGTTGTCCCAGAACTCGACCGTCACATCCTCGACGGCGTGGCGTTCATCCCAGGCCGCATTGTTGACCAGCACGGTGACATCGCCATGCGCCTCGGCCGCCTTCGCGGCGGACGCACGCAGAGCCTCGACGTCGCGCAAATCGGTCTTGAGATAGAGCGGCCGGCGGCCGAATTCTTTCTCGATGCGGTCGGCAAGAGCCGTGCTTGGGCCATCGGCGATGTCGATGAAGGCGACATTGGCGCCCTGGCGCACAAACCCCTCGGTCAGTGCCGCGCCAATTCCGGAGCCGCCGCCGGTGATCAGCACCGAGGCTCCTTCGAGGTCGGCAAAATGCGCCGATGGCATCATCGTTCCTGTCTCCCAGCGTGATCGGCGCGCATCCTAGCCACGCAAGGCGCGCGGGCAAGGGCGAACCGCCGGATTTCAGGGCTTATGTCAGACAAAACGACAATACGCCGCGCTGGACACCCGAGGTGAAGTCACCAGGATCGCAAACCGCTTCGAGATCGCCGGTCAGATCGCCTTGGCGCGCAGGGCCCCGCGGAAGGAATCACGGAGATAGCCGAGCGTGGCGTCGGCATCGACGGGCTTGCCGAACAGATAGCCTTGCCCGCCGGCACAGCCGAACTGGACGAGGCGGTCGGCCTGCGCTTCCTGCTCGATGCCTTCGGCGACGACGTCCATGCCAAGCCCCTCGCACATTGCGAGAATGGCGCGGATGATGTGCTCCGAGGGACGGTCGTCGAGAATGGAGGAGACGAAGGCGCGATCGATCTTGAGCTTGTCGAAATGGAATTCGCGCAGACGGCCGAGCGAGGACTGGCCGGTGCCGAAATCGTCGAGCGAGACGCGGATGCCGACGCGCCGCAGATCCTCGACGATCTGCGCCGCAGAGGCCGGGTCGTTCATCAGGCCGGTCTCGGTGATCTCGATCTCCAGCCGGCGCGGATCGAAGCCGGTGCGGTCGAGGATCGCCAGTATGTGCAGGCCGGTGTTCTGGTCGACGAGCTGCGATGGCGACAGGTTGAACGACAGGAACAGGTCCTTCGGCCAGCTCCTGGCGGCCTCGGTCGCCTTGCGCAGCACCAGTTGCGACAACGGGCCGATGATGCCGCGCTCCTCGGCGATGGGAATGAAGACGGTCGGCGGCACCGAGCCGAGGTCGCGATCTGTCCAGCGCGCCAGCGTCTCGAAGCCGATGGTGCGGCGCGTGTTGAGGTCGACGATGGGCTGGAAATGCGGCTCGACCTCGCCGGCCGAGACAGCCCGGCGCAGCGCCTGTTCGATGCGGGTGACGCGCTTGGCCGCCTCTTCCATCTCACGGGTGTAGACGACGACGCGGCCACGGCCGGAACGCTTGGCGTGATAGAGCGCCGTCTCGGCCTTGTTGATGAGGATTTCCGTGGTCTCGTCGCCGGAATAGAACAGCGAGCAGCCGACCGAGGCCGAAAGCCTGGCGGTGCGTTCGCCGACATCGTAGGGCGCCGACAGGATCTCGATCAGCATGCGGGACTTTTCGGCCGCTGCATCCTCGCTGAACACCAGGGGATAGAGAAAGGCGAATTCGTCGGCGCCGATGCGGCAGACCGTGGAATGGCCGTCCATCGAGGCGCGCAGCCGCATCGCGACCTGGATCAGGATGTCGTCGCCGGCCTTGTGGCCGAACAGATCGTTGATCGGCTTGAAGCCGTCGAGGTCGAGAATGCCGACGGTAAAGGGCGCGGGATCCTCGGCACGGTCGGCGATCAGGCGATCGACCTTGTCGAAGAAGCGGCGATGGTTGCCAAGCCCGGTCAACGGATCGGTGAATGCCAGATCCGTGCTCTCCCTGTTTGCCTGACCGGTGCCAAACGAAGTTTGCATCGGTGTCCCTGTTTTGTGACGTCGGAATTTATTTTCAGACTGGCAGCAAACCCTTTAGGAAACGTATCGCGAGATCGATTTTCCACGGGCAACCGCGACTGTTTCGAAGGATCGATGAAAGCAGCGCATTCGGGTGTCGGATGCCAATCCTAGGAATGTCGCGATTGGCAGACGGGCAGTGAGCCTGTACAGGCAAGACAGTCGTCCATCCGAGCCGCCGGAGACCCGCCATGAAGCTGAAAATCGCCGTCCAGATGGACCACATCTCCACCGTGTCGATCGCCGGCGACACCTCATTCGCGCTGTCGCTGGAAGCGCAGCGGCGTGGCCATGAGCTGTTCCACTACACGCCGGATCGGCTGTCGTTGCGCGACGGCAAGGTGTTTGCCCGCATCGAGGAAATGCAGGTGCGCGACGAGAAGGGCAGCCACTATTCGCTGGGCGAGAAGGTGCGCACCGATCTGTCGGAGATGGATGTCGTGCTGCTGCGCCAGGATCCACCCTTCGACATGAACTACATCACCACCACGCACATCCTGGAGCGCATCCATCCGAAAACGCTCGTGGTCAACGACCCGGCCTGGGTGCGCAACAGCCCCGAAAAGATCTTCGTCACCGAATTTGCCGACCTGATGCCGGACACGCTGATCACCAAGGATCCACTCGAAGTTGCCGCCTTCCGCAAGGAGTTCGGCGACATCATCATCAAGCCGCTGTACGGCAATGGCGGCGCCGGTATCTTCCACATGCTGGAGGCCGACCGCAACCTTGCCTCGCTGCTGGAAATGTTCGGCCAGATGTTCCGCGAACCCTATATCGTGCAGCGCTATCTCAAGGACGTGCGCAAGGGCGACAAGCGCATCATCCTGATCGACGGCGAGCCGGTCGGCGCCATCAACCGGGTGCCGGCCGAACACGATTCCCGCTCCAACATGCATGTCGGCGGCCGCGCCGAAAAGACCGAACTGACGGCGCGCGAACGCGAGATCTGCGCCCGCATCGGTCCATCACTGAAGGAGCGAGGCTTCATCCTGGTCGGCATCGACGTCATCGGCGACTACATGACCGAGATCAACGTGACCTCGCCGACCGGCGTGCGCGAGGTCAAGCGCTTCGGCGGCGCCGACATCGCCAGCCTGTTCTGGGACGCGGTCGAGGGCAAGCGCGGGTAAGCCGTTTTCATTTTGTCTTAACCATGTTCCGGTTTCTGCAACCGGCCACAACCCAGCCGCGACCGGCGCGGCTGCATATTCTTGTAATGTTCCTCATTTGATCAGGCGATTGTATAAGCCCGCTGCGGATCGACACCGGCGATGGGCTTCCCTCCCCGCCACTGACCTTGCTGTTTCCACTTGGTTGCGCGACGGCTAATATGTGCGTGTAATTCGAAGCCTGAAGGCCCGCGCCATGAAAATCAATGTCGTCTACGCGCATCCACTAGCCGACAGTTACCAGGCGGCGCTCCACAAACGGGTCGTTCAGACCCTCAAAGCCAGGGGTGACGAGGTCGTTGATTTCGATCTCCATCAGATGAAGTTCGATCCTGTGATGCATGCCGAAGAAAGACATGGCCACTTTGACCCTGCCCAGGCACCCAGCGACTTGCAGGTTTACATCGACGCGTTGAGATGGGCGGAGGCATGCGTTTTCTGCTTTCCGACATGGTGGTCAGGCATGCCCGCAATCTTGAAGGGTTATTTTGATCGAGTTTGGCGACCGGGGGTGGCTTACGAGTTGCCGGCAGACGGTGGCGTGATCAAGCCGGCGCTATTGAACATCCGGCGGATGGGCGTTGTTACCACATGCGGGTCGCCGTGGTGGTATACTGAACTGTACATGCAAAACCCGGGAAGGAAGGTGCTGCTGCGCGGTCTCAAGACTATGTGCGGCCGCAACGTGAGGCACCTCTACCTGACGAGATATTCCGTCGAAAACATCTCTGATGACCAGAGGGAAATGTTCGCCCGCAAGGTGGAGCGCCTGTTCGACAAATTCTAGCCATCTATGCTCGGGTATGTCATCTTTGATGCCAGCGAGCCTTTGACGGAGCGGGCGCTCAAGCTTCCGATCAAAGCCTAGCTTATGGACGGCGCTCCTTGCCGGCAGAATTCCTCACCGTGGTGAAGCTATATGTTCTCGTAATGTTCTTGCTTAACTCCGAAATCTGTGGTTGTCTTCTTTGACTTCGCTCACACCCTGATCGCCAGGGCATGGGCGAACTACTGTCCGGGGGTACAAAAAATGGTGGCGCGGGTTCGCACGGTCGCTTTCCAGGGCATCGAGGCCGTGCCGGTCGACGTGCAGGTGATGATCGCGCCCGGCAAGGTCAACATGCACATCGTCGGCCTGGGCGACAAGGCGGTGGCCGAAAGCCGCGAGCGGGTGCAGGCCGCACTGCATGCTTCCGGCCTGTCGATGCCGTCGAAGAAGGTGACTGTCAATCTGGCGCCGGCCGACCTGCCGAAGGAAGGCAGTCACTACGACCTGCCGATCGCGCTTGGCCTGATGGCTGCCCTTGGCGCCATCCCGGGCGACATGCTAGCCGGCTATGTCGTGCTTGGAGAATTGTCGCTCGATGGCACGATTGCCGCGGTCGCCGGCGCCTTGCCGGCGGCGATCGCGGCCAATGCCGAGGGCAAGGGCCTGATCTGCCCGTTCGCCTGCGGACCGGAAGCGGCCTGGGCTGGAAAGGATTTCGACATTCTGGCGCCGCGCAGCCTGATTGCCGTCGCCAATCATTTTCGTGGCACGCAGGTGCTGTCGCGCCCCGAGGCCGGCATCCACGCCGCGGCGCTGGATCTGCCCGACCTCGCCGACATCAAGGGCCAGGAGACCGCCAAGCGGGCGCTGGAGGTGGCGGCGGCCGGTGGTCATAATCTGCTTATGATCGGACCGCCAGGATCGGGCAAATCGATGCTGGCGCAGCGGCTGCCGTCGATCCTGCCGCCGCTGGCGCCGAAGGAATTGCTCGAAGTCTCGATGATCGCCTCGGTGGCGGGGGAACTCGGCGAAGGCAAGCTGACCGACCGGCGGCCGTTCCGCGCGCCGCACCACTCGGCCTCGATGGCGGCGATGGTCGGCGGCGGCATCCGCGCGCGGCCGGGCGAGGTGTCGCTGGCCCATCACGGCGTGCTGTTCCTCGACGAGTTTCCCGAGTTCACGCCGCAGACGCTCGATGCGCTGCGCCAGCCGCTGGAGACCGGCGACTGCATGATCGCGCGGGCCAACCATCGCGTCACCTATCCGGCGCGTATCCAATTGGTGGCGGCGATGAACCCATGCCGCTGCGGCATGGCCGGCGAGCCAGGCTATCGCTGCCTGCGCGGCGAGCGTTGCCGCACCGACTATCAGGCGCGCATTTCGGGCCCGCTGCTCGACCGCATCGATCTCAGGATCGAAGTGCCGGCGGTCTCGGCCAGCGACTTGATCCGGCCCGACCGGGCGGAGAAGAGTGCCGATGTGGCGATGCGCGTGGCACGCGCCCGCACCATCCAGCGCGAACGCTTCGAGCGGCTCGGCGCCACCCGCGCCACCACCAACGCGCATTGCTCACCGTCGATCATCGAGGAAATCGCCATGCCTGACGCCACCGGCCTGTCGCTGCTCAAGGACGCCAGCGAGAAGCTCGCCTTTTCCGCCCGCGCCTACCACCGGGTGCTGAAAGTGGCGCGCACACTGGCCGATCTCGACGCCAGCGAAACCGTCGGCCGAATCCATCTGGCCGAGGCGATCTCCTACCGCATGAGCTCGGAGCGGATGGCGCAGGCGGCGTAGGTCCGCCGACAAGCCGGCCTCGCCACATTGCCTTCCGCGATCACGCCATAACACCGCCTCCGCGAATCGATCATCTCCACGGTGCGGCGGTCCTGATTGTCCGCTTGGCCGGCGTCCTCACCACCCAACGGCCCCCAACCGAGCGGGCGCCGGCCATTTCTCCCTCTTCCGGAGGCGTGGACGTCACCTGCATCGGACCAAAGTCTTGGTCTCTGCATTGGACATTCCTTATTTAGACAATGCGAATATGGTTGCGGTCGGGGAGCCCGCTATGTTCATTGACTACTACGAAGTTTTGGAAGTTAGCCCGAACGCCAACTCGGAAACGCTGGAGCGCATTTTTCGCTATTTTGCGATGCGCTATCATCCCGACAATCGCGAAACCGGCGATGAAGCCCGCTTCAGTGAAATCGTGGAAGCCCACAACACGCTCAAGGATCCGGTCAAACGCGCTCAATACGACATCGCGTACAAGGACCATGCCGGCCTTCGCCGCGAGCTGACCGAGGAAGCCAGCAGCACCAAGGGCGTCGAGCGGGATGTCGTGATCCAGGCCAGGCTGCTGTCGCTGCTTTATGCGAAGCGCCGGCACGACGTCAGCAATCCCGGGATCGGAGATGTGGAGCTCGAACGCTTGTCAGGCTGTCCGCGAGAGCATCTCGAGTTTCATCTCTGGTATCTGAAAGCGAAGGGCTGGATAGCAAGAGTGGAAAACGGGACGATCGCGATTACGGTGGAAGGGGTCGATCGGGTCAACTCCGAACACCGCCGAGATCCCACCATCCGGCTCCTGGACCATACAGCTTCCTGACGCCTCACCTCCGGAGGGAGCCAGGCCGAAAACTCGCCGCCCATACACGACAGAACCGCCGGTTGAGAGAAACGCGGCGATCAAGACCGTTGGCGGCAATCACGCCACCGATCCGCCGTTTGTGCCTGCTCAGCCCTGCTGCGCCTTCAGTTCCAGCCGCCGCGCGTGCAGCACCGGCTCGGTGTAGCCGTTGGGCTGGACGCGGCCCTTGAAGACCAGGTCGCAGGCGGCGAGGAAGGCTATCGACTTGTCAAAGTCGGCCGCCATCGGCTGGTAAAGCGGGTCGCCCTCGTTCTGGCGGTCGACGATGTCAGCCATGCGCTTCATCGTCGCCATCACCTGGTCCTCGCTGCACACGCCGTGGTGCAGCCAATTGGCGATATGCTGTGAGGAAATACGCAGCGTGGCGCGGTCTTCCATCAGGCCGACATCGTTGATGTCAGGCACTTTCGAGCAGCCGACGCCTTGGTCGATCCAGCGCACGACATAGCCAAGAATGCCCTGCGCGTTGTTGTCGAGTTCCTTCTGGATGTCTTCAGGCGACCAGTTCGGCCGCACCGCGACCGGCACCGACAGGATGTCGTCGAGCTTTGCCTTGGGCCGGTTCTTGAGTGCGGCCTGCACGGCATGGACATCGACCTTGTGGTAGTGCGTGGCATGCAGCGTCGCCGCCGTCGGCGACGGCACCCAGGCGGTGTTGGCGCCCGCCTTGGGGTGGGCGATCTTCTGTTCCAGCATTGCCGCCATCAAATCCGGCATCGCCCACATGCCCTTGCCGATCTGGGCGTGGCCGGCCAAGCCGCATTCCAGCCCGGTGTCGACATTCCACGCCTCGTAGGCGGAAATCCAGGCGGCCTGCTTCATGTCGCCCTTGCGGATCATCGGGCCGGCTTCCATCGAGGTATGGATCTCGTCGCCGGTGCGGTCGAGGAAGCCGGTGTTGATGAACACGACACGCTCTTTTGCGGCGCGGATCGCCTCCTTGAGGTTGACGGTGGTGCGCCGCTCCTCGTCCATGATGCCCATCTTGATGGTATTCTCAGTCATGCCGAGCAGGGCCTCGACGCGGTCGAATATCTCGACGGCGAAAGCGACCTCCTCCGGCCCATGCATCTTGGGTTTCACGACATACATCGAGCCGGCGCGGGAATTGGCGCGGCGGCCGTTCGGCCCTACATCGTGCAGCGCGATCAGCGCCGTCATCGCCGCATCCATGATGCCTTCCGGAACCTCGTTGCCGTCGCGATCCAGTATCGCCGGATTGGTCATGAGGTGGCCGACATTCCTGACCAGCATCAGCGAGCGGCCGGGCACGGTCAGCGTGCCGCCGGCGGGCGCGGTGTAGGAGCGGTCAGGGTTGAGTTTGCGGACAAAACTCTTGCCGCCCTTGGTGATCTCTTCCGTCAGATCGCCCTTCATCAGGCCGAGCCAGTTGCGGTAGACGACGACCTTGTCTGGCGCATCCACCGCCGCGACCGAATCCTCGCAGTCCTGGATGGTGGTCAGCGCCGATTCCAGGATGACATCGGCGATGCCAGCCGGATCGGTGCGGCCGATCTGGTTGTTGCGGTCGATCACGATCTCGATGTGCAGGCCGTTGCGCACAAGCAGCACGGTATCGGGATTGGCGGCATCGCCACGATAGCCGACGAATTGCCTGGGGTCGGCCAGCGTCGTCGAGCCGGCGCCGGCGCTTAGCCGCAGGGCGCCTTGCGCCAATGACAGACCGTTGACCCCGGCCCATTTGCCCGAGGTGAGCGGGGCAGCCTCGTCGAGGAAGGTCTTCGTCCAGGCAACGACCTTGGCGCCGCGCGCCGGATTGAAGGCTTTGCCCTTTTCGGCGCCATCCGTTTCGGGGATGGCATCGGTGCCGTAGAGCGCATCGTAGAGCGAACCCCAGCGCGCATTGGCGGCGTTGAGCGCATAGCGCGCATTCATCACCGGCACGACCAGCTGCGGTCCGGCAACATCAGCGATTTCGGGGTCGACATTGTCGGTCGACACGCTGAAGGGCGGGCCCTCCAGAACGATATAGCCGATCTCTTTCAGGAAGCCCTTGTAGGCCTCCACGTCGACCGGCGCGCCGTGATCGCGATACCAGCCATCTACCTGTTCCTGGATGGCGTCACGCGCTGCCAGCAGCGCCCGGTTCTTCGGCGCCAAATCATGGATGATGGCCGAAAAACCGTTCCAGAAGGCGTCCGCTTCGATCTCCGTGCCCGGCAGCGCTTCCCTGGCCACGAACTCATGCAGCTCGCGGGCAATCCGCAATCCGGCGATCTCGATGCGGTCGGTCATCAGGCTACTCCAGATGAAAGGCTTTGCGGGCCTTTGGCATGTCAGGTTTGCCGGGTCAATTCAGCTTAGGGTGAAGGTGGCGTATTTCGCCGCCCCGCTCAAACCGCAATGCGCGGCCTTCCCGAGGCCACGGCCACGACATGCGCCTCGATGAACATGCGCTGGGCTTCGACGGTCGAGACCCGGAATTCGGTGGCGACGTCGATCTCGGCGCTGTCGGTGCCGGCATCCCTGGCACGCTCCGCGACGATGGCCCGGACATCGGCCTCGGCTGCCGCGATCGCCGTCGCCTCGTCGAGGAAATCGCGCACGGTCTCGCCCGAGGCGAGACGAAACAGCCCTTCCATGGGCTGGCTGACCCGCGCCTCGGCCGATACCCTGACCTGGCCGACGACGGCGCCGAGCGCGTTGGCGACATCGGTATCCCTGGGCACCACGCAGTCATTGCCGATCAGGTCGGCCAAGCCGGCATAGTGCAGCGGCGCCGAGGCGCCGAGGCCGATGACCGGGCGATCGAGCGCCACGCTCAGCCGGGCGATGCCGGGATGCGCATCGACCGCGCGCTGCACCAGGGCGTGCGCCACCGTCGATGCGCCATCGAGCCCATCCTCGGCAAAGGCGGTCTCGAGGATATATTCGGCCGACCAGCGCGTCAGCGTCACCAGCACCCGTTCCGAAATCGCTTCCGGTGAAGCGGCGATGAACTGGCCACGGCCGTCACGCTTGCGAGCGAACAGTTCTGCGCCGAGGCGCGCGGCGATGGGATCCCAGTTCGCCTGCTTGCCGAGCACATGGGCGGCGTCCGATGGGGTGAAGCCGGCGACATGCACCAGCCCGCGCGACACCAGCCGGTTCAGCGTCGCGTTCTGCGCGTTCGAGGTCAAAAGCCTGTCGACGGCGAGCGGCACGGCACCGATGGCCTCGTAAAGCCTGGCTTCGGCGCCGGTCAGGCCGGCGGCGAGCCGGTCGGGCACGCCGGTGCGCACCGCGAAACGGCCGTCCATGCGGCCGGGATTGGGTGCCCGCAGCTGGCGCTCCAGCTCTGAGGTCACCGCCGCGCCATGCGCCATGCCGGCCAGCGCCAGCGGCACCAGGCGGCGCGGCCCGAGCAGGATCTTCGGGTTGAGCGCGCCATCTTCCAGCGCCACTTCAGAATCGCCGCCGAGGCCGAAGGTGCGCATGGCGACGGCCTCGACCATGGTGCGGAAGCCGCCGACGGTGGCGCCTTCCGGATCGAGCCTGGGACGGCCGCCGTCGAGCACGGCGACGTCGGTGGTGGTGCCGCCGATGTCGGACACCATGGCGTTGTCGAGCCCGGTCATGTGGCGGGCGCCGACCAGGCTGGCGGCCGGGCCGGACAGGATGGTCTCGATCGGCCGCTGGCGGGCAAAGGCGGCCGAAACCAGCGCACCGTCGCCGCGCACCACCATCAGCGGTGCTGCGATGTTGCGCGCCTCGAGAAAACCTTCGGTTGCCGCCACCAGCCGGTCGATCATCGAGATCAGCCTGGCGTTGAGCAAAGTGGTCAGCGCCCGGCGCGGGCCGCCGAGCTTGGCCGACAGCTCATGGCTCGATGTGACCGGCAGGCCTGTCTTTTCGCGGATCAGCTCGCGGGCGGCGATCTCGTGCGCCGGATTGCGGGTGGCGAAATAGGCGCAGACGGCAAAGCCGGACACAGAGGCGCCGAGTTCCGGCAGCGCCGCCTCCAGCCCGGACAGATCGAGCTTGGCGGCATTGCCATGCACGTCGTGGCCGCCCGGACAAAAAACCACCGGATCGGTGCCGAGCGCGGCCTTCAACCCGTCGCGGGCGAGGTCGCCCTCGGAAAAGCCGATCATCACCAGCGCGACGCGGCCGCCCTGGCCCTCGACAAGCGCGTTGGTGGCAAGCGTCGTCGACATCGACACCAGCTTGATATCAGCCGGATCGGTTCCCGCTTTCTGCAGCACCGCGTCGACGGCGGCGGAAATACCCACGGCAAGATCATGCCTGGTGGTCAGCGCCTTGGCCTTGGCCAGCACCTTGCCTTTGTTCGGCCCCTCTTGCGGGCCTTCCGTCTCAGACCACAACACGGCGTCGGTATAGGTGCCGCCGGTGTCGATCCCGAGGAACAGCGGCTTTGGCTTGGTCTTGGCTGTCATCTTTTTGGCGGCGGTCCGGGTGGCAATTTATTTGTCCCTGCCCTTAGCCGATACGGAGCGGACGATAAAGCCGCGAGCGCTGGGCCACGGTAGGTAGGTTGGTGGTGGTGAACAAGCGAGGTCGGCGGGACAGCACCCCCCTCTGCCCTGCCGGGCATCTCCCCCGCAAGGGGGTGTTTGGACCGGAGACATCGCGAACAGGTGTGCGAGGACATCGCGAACAGTTTTGTCACTTATCGTCTGCAGAGGTTGAGGTCGACTGTTTCTATTTTCTGAT